>NZ_JRGK01000071.1 GCF_000764645.1 Aeromonas finlandensis | reverse complement strand
GGCCACCAGATAGAGGGAGGAGGCGAGGGCGCGGTGGTGTTCGACATGATGACCGACCCAGGCACTGGCGCAGGCGTGTGCCAGGAAAAAGCCGAAGCTGGAGACCAGCAAGCCGCTCAGGATCCCGAGCAGGCTGCCCTGCAGCAGCCACAGGCTCCCGATGGCCATCAGGGCGATCCCGACCAGCAGCATGCGTTGTGCCCCCCAGCGGTTGGCAAAGCGGCCGCTCAGGGAGGAGGCGACCGTCCCCGAGAGATAGGTGAGAAACAGCATGCCGAGCCACTGAGTGGGTAGGGAAAAGGGGGGCTTGGCCAGCAGGAAGGTGAGGTAGCTGAACTGGTTCAGAAACACCATGAAGTTGAGCCCACCAATCAGATAGGCCCCCACCAGCAACGGGTTGGTCAGGTGTTGTTGCAAGGCGCGGACAAACTGGCCGCGAATAGGGGCGCTCGCCACAAAGCGGGTCTGATGGGGCAGCAGCCAGAAGACCAGCGGCAGCAGTGACAGGCTGATCACACCAATCCCCAGAAAGGTATGCTGCCAGTCGCCAAACCAGCCCGCCAACAGGCCGCCGACCACTCGACCGGCGATGCCACCGAGGGAGTTGGCGGCAATATAGACCCCCACCGCCGAGAGCAGCGCCCGTTTGCTGAACTCTTCCCCCATGTAGGCAATCGCGGTGGCGGGCAACCCGGCCAGCAGCGCCCCCTGCACAATGCGCAGCAGCAGCAGGGAGCGGAACTGTTCAACCAGCGGGATCAGCAGTGAGAGCAGGATCGCCAGGGTGAGGGTCACCAACATGACTTGTCGACGGCCATGGCGATCCGCCAGTCTGGCGCAGATCAGCAGGGAGGCGGCGAGGCCTGCGGTGCATCCGGCCAGGGACCAGCTGGCCGAGAGGGCGTTGACCGAGAAGACCTCGGCAATCAGGGGTAACAGGGGGTGGGTCTGGTAGAGGTTCAGAAACACCAGAAAAGACCCCAGGCTGAGTGCCAGGGTTGCGCGTATCCATTCGCGACTTCCGACTTCAATCATTGCGTATTGTCCTGACTGCTTTTGGTCAGGGTAGAGCTCTTGCTGCTATAAATATAATATATTTAAGTTATCCATCTCATAAGATGAATTGATACATGGATCTGAAACAGCTCACCTATCTGCTGGCGGTCAGGGATGCCGGCTCGTTTACCAAGGCTGCCAACAGCCTGCATGTGGCACAACCGGCCATCAGCATGGCCATTGCGAAACTGGAGCAGCAGCTTGAATTACGGCTGTTTGATCGGCAGGACCGGGCGGTACGGCTCACCCCGGAGGGGGAGGTACTCTGCCGCCATGCCGAGCGTCTGTTGCTGCAGATGCATCAGGCCGAGGCCGAGATGGCCGAACTCAAGGGGCTGGAGCGGGGGGAGGTGCGGATCGGGATCCCCTACATGATGGGCTCCTACTATTTCCCCCCTCGTCTGATGGCCTTCAAGCATCGCTATCCCGGCCTCAAGATCCGGGTCGAAGAGGCCGGCACCCGCGAGTTGCTCAGTCGGATGGTGGATGGCTCCCTCGATCTGGCCATTCTCATCACCAGTGATCTGCCGCCCGCCATCGAGGGAGCACATCTGCTGAGCGAAGAGATGTTGATGGTGGTGGGGGAAGATCACCCTCTGCGCGGCGAACCGGCCGTGACCCTCTCGCAGTTTTTCGCTCAGGAGCTGGCGCTGTTTCGCCGTGGTTTCTACCACCGGGAGCATATGGAGGCGCTGGCCCAGAGTCTTGGCGTCGAACCCGATATCGCCTTCGAGAGCAATCTCATCCCTCTGCTCAAAGCGGTGGTGCGGCAAGGCTTTGCGGTGACCACCTTCTTGCGGATGGTGCTGGAAGAGGAGCCTGATCTGAGCGGTGTGCCCTTCGACCCACCCATCTACCTCGATCTCTGCGTGGCGTGGCGGCGTGGTGATCCGCTCTCCATGGCCAACCGTGCCTTGCGCGATTTTCTACTCCAGGATCGCCCGGCCTGATAGCGGCGGGCCATTGCTGAAAGTTTGTTACTATTAACGGTGGGTTCGCTTGAGGGCTACACCATGAAACTGCAGCAATTGCGCTATATCGTCGAGGTGGCGAACCACAGGCTGAATCTGTCGGCCACCGCCGAGAGCCTCTTCACCTCCCAGCCCGGGATCAGCAAACAGGTGCGGATGCTGGAGGATGAGCTGGGGATCCAGATCTTCGAGCGCAGCGGTAAACACCTGACCCAGATCACCCCCATCGGTCGGGATGTGATCAAAGTGGCTGCTGAAGTGCTGGACAAGGTCGCCACCATCAAGGTGATGGCCAAGCAGCATGTGCATCCGGAGCAGGGAACCCTCACCATTGCCGCCACCCATCTGCAGGCCCGTTATATTCTGCCCGCCATCCTCAAGGGATTCATTGCCCGCTTTCCCAAAGTCGCGGTGACGGTGATGCAGGGGAGTGCGGCGCAGTGCCGTACTGCCGTGCATGATGGCGCTGCCGATCTGCTGCTTGCTGATGAACCGGAGGAGGGGAGCGATCTGCTGATGCTCCCCTGCTTTCAGTGGCAACGGGGCTTGGTGCTGCCCAAGGATCATCCGTTGGCCAAAGTGACATCGCTGACCCCGGCCGAGCTGGTCGAGTTTGCGCTGGTGACCGACGGAAGGGCGCTCTCTACCACTCATGGCACCGATTGCGCTCATGCCGAGAGCCGGATCGCCTGCTGTGCAAGCGACAGCGATGTGCTCAAGACCTATGTCAGACAAGGGATGGGTATTGGGGTGATGGCAACCTTTGCCTGGGAGCCCCAGCGCGATGGCGATCTGGTGCTCAAAGCTGTGCCCTGGCTACCTGGTGGCGTGGCCGCTATCGGACTGCGCAGAGGGGGATTTTTGTGCGGCTATCTGTATGAGCTGATTGAGCGTCTCGCGCCGCAATTGACCCGAGAGCAGGTCGATCTCTACTGCGCTGCCCGTACTGGTGAAGAGCTTGATGCGCTGCAGGCCAATCTGACGGTGCCCCAGCGATAGCTTGGGTCGATGTGTGACAGTCACAAGAAAAACGCCTCCCAACGGGAGGCGTTTGACTATTTTCCATCCATCCAATCAGGCTCATTTCTTCAGCATGTGATCCAGCTTGTTGGCCTTGGTCGACAGATAGAATTCGTTGTGGGGATTGCGCCCTTCCTGCAGCGGCACCCGTTCGGCGACCGGAATGCCGAAGGATTCCATCGCCTTCATCTTGCGCGGATTGTTGGTCATTAAACGCAGTGACTTGACCTCAAGCTGCTTGAGCATGTCGGCGCAGATGGTGTAATCGCGCATGTCGGCGGCGAAACCAAGGGCTACGTTGGCCTCAACGGTATCGGCACCCTGATCCTGCAGGTGATAGGCTCGGATCTTGTTGAGCAAACCGATGCCACGGCCCTCTTGACGCACATACAACAACACGCCACGACCCGCCTTGGCGATGTTCTCCATGGCTGCCTGCAACTGGAAACCGCAGTCACAACGCAGGCTGAACAGGGCGTCGCCGGTCAGGCACTCTGAGTGGATCCGACCCAGTACGGGCTCATCACCGCTTACATCACCCATCACCAGTGCGGCGTGATCTTTGCCTGTGCCGGCTTCCTGAAAACCTACCAGCGTGAAAGTGCCCCAGGGGGTTGGCAATTTTGATTTGGCCACGAGGGTAACGCTGCTCATAGGTTGCTCCTTACTACTTACGGCTCAAAAAAGGGGGCCAGTTTAGCGCGCCTTGTCAGGAACGACCATAAGAACAAGTCCCTGCATTGCTTAATGAAATGTCCAAATGAGGTACAAGCACACCTGCCCATCGGGGTTTTGGCCCTTTGTGCGGATTGATGACTGCCAGGCTCATCACATTCGGGTATAATCGGCGCCCATTAACCCACCCCTTCGGGATGGGAGCAACACAGTGCAGGAGAGAAGTTATGCCTCAGATGGCCCCCGTAATGACAATTGATGGCCCCAGTGGTGCAGGTAAAGGCACCTTGTGTCAGCTGCTTGCTGAGAAGCTGGGTTGGCACTTGCTGGACTCGGGCGCCATCTATCGGGTGTTGTCCCTGGCCGCCCTGCATCACGATGTAGAGCTGGACAGTGAAGCCTCACTGGTGCCGCTGGCCGCCAATCTGGATGTGCAATTTCAGGTAGAAGGCGATCTGGTCAAGGTGATCCTGGAAGGGGAAGATGTCTCGCGTACCATCCGCACCGAAGAGGTGGGCAATGCCGCCAGTAAAATTGCCGCCTTCCCCCGGGTACGCGAAGCCTTGCTGCGCCGTCAGCGGGCATTTCGTCAGGCCCCGGGTCTGATCGCCGATGGTCGTGACATGGGCACCGTGGTTTTTCCCGAAGCCGAGGTGAAGATTTTCCTCGATGCCAGCGCCGAAGAACGGGCCCAGCGTCGCTATAAGCAGTTGCAAGATAAGGGCTTTGATGTTAACTTTGAGCGTCTTTTAACCGAGATTCGGGAACGTGACGATCGCGACAGAAATCGCGCTACTGCACCCCTGAAAGCGGCAGAAGATGCTCTGGTGGTAGACTCTACCTCCATGACCATAGATGAAGTGCTGGCAACAGTGCTCGCCTATGCAGAGCAACAACTTGGTGATGCCAGCGCAAGCTGACATCCGGTCGTCTGCACCAAGGATGGCGCAGATTATTTAAAACAGCCCCGCTTGTGCCGGATTGCAAGTGGATGTTTCATTTGTGACATAAACAATGATCGAATCTTTTGCTCAACTCTTTGAAGAGTCCCTGAACGCCGTTGAAACCCGTCAAGGTTCCATCGTCAAGGGTACTGTCGTTGCTATCGAGAACGGTTTCGTACTGGTTGACGCCGGTCTGAAATCCGAGTCCGCTATCCCGGCTGAAGAATTCAAGAACGCCATGGGCGAGCTGGAAATCAACGTCGGCGATACCGTTGATGTGGCTCTGGACTCTATCGAAGATGGTTTCGGCGAAACCAAGCTGTCCCGCGAAAAAGCCAAGCGCCACGAAGCCTGGCTGCAGCTTGAGAAGGCTTACGAAGAGCAAGCTACCGTTATCGGTATCATCAACGGCAAGGTCAAGGGTGGTTTCACCGTTGAACTGAACGGCATCCGTGCCTTCCTGCCGGGTTCTCTGGTTGACGTGCGTCCGATCCGTGACACCGCTCACCTGGAAAACAAAGAACTCGAGTTCAAAGTCATCAAGCTGGACCAGAAGCGCAACAACGTTGTTGTTTCCCGTCGTGCCGTGATCGAGACCGAGAACACCTCCGAGCGTGAAAGCCTGCTGGCTAACCTGCAAGAAGGTCAAGAAGTTAAGGGTATCGTCAAGAACCTGACCGACTACGGTGCATTCGTAGATCTGGGCGGTGTTGACGGCCTGCTGCACATCACCGACATGGCGTGGAAGCGCGTTAAGCATCCTTCCGAAATCGTCAACGTTGGCGACGAGATCGCTGTCAAGGTTCTGAAGTTCGACCGCGAGCGTACCCGTGTATCCCTGGGTCTGAAGCAGCTGGGCGAAGATCCCTGGGTTGCTATTGCCAAGCGTTACCCGGAGACCACCCGTCTGTCTGGCCGCGTGACCAACCTGACCGACTACGGCTGCTTCGTTGAAATCGAAGAAGGCGTTGAAGGCCTGGTACACGTATCCGAGATGGATTGGACCAACAAGAACATCCACCCGTCCAAAGTTGTTAACGTTGGCGACGTGGTTGACGTGATGGTTCTGGACATCGACGAAGAGCGTCGTCGTATCTCCCTGGGTCTGAAGCAGTGCAAATCCAACCCGTGGCAGCTGTTTGCCGAAACTCACGCCAAAGGCGACCGTGTTTCCGGCAAGATCAAGTCCATCACTGACTTCGGTATCTTCATCGGTCTGGATGGCGGCATCGACGGCCTGGTTCACCTGTCTGACATCTCCTGGAACAACCAGGGCGAAGAAGCCGTGCGTGAATTCAAGAAAGGCGACGAAATCGAAGCCGTTGTTCTGCAAGTGGATCCGGAGCGTGAGCGCATCTCCCTGGGTGTCAAGCAGATCGAAGAAGACCCGTTCAACAAGTACCTGGCTGACAACAAGAAAGGTGCTATCGTGAAGGGTAAGGTTACCGAGGTTGATGCCAAAGGTGCCGTTATCGAACTGGCTGACGGCGTAGAAGGCTACCTGCGTGCCTCCGACGCTGCTCGTGACCGCGTAGAAGACGCCACTCTGGTGCTGTCTGTTGGTGACGAAGTAGAAGCTAAGTTCATGGGCGTTGATCGTAAGAACCGCACCGTAAGCCTGTCTGTCCGTGCTAAGGACGAGGCTGATGAGCGTGTTGCTATCGATAGCCTGAACCAACAAGAAGAAGTTGTGTTCAGCAATGCTATGGCTGAAGCGTTCAAAGCCGCCAAGGGTGAGTAATCCTTGATGCATGAAAAGGGCGGCATTGCGCCGCCCTTTTTTATCCTGGCAAAATGAATATTGCATGTGATCGGGGAAGGAGATTTAACGTTATGACCAAATCAGATCTCATCGAACAACTGGCATCCAGCCGCATGCATATGCCGGCCAAGGATGTCGAAGCCGCCATCAAGGAGATCCTTGAACAGATGGCGTCGACCTTGCAAAACGGCGACCGGATTGAAATCCGCGGATTTGGCAGTTTTTCACTGCACTATCGTGCGCCCCGAGTGGGACGCAACCCCAAGACTGGGGACAAGGTTGAACTGACCGGGAAATATGTCCCGCACTTCAAACCTGGCAAAGAGTTGCGCGAGCGCGTCAACATCATTGAATAATGCAGAAATGGGCATACCTTGGGTATGCCTTTTTTGTTTTTGGCACCGATTCCTGTGTCAACCGTCTTGTTTCTTAAACTCTTTTCCCATTCGCTCTAGAGTCTGCCTGCGATTTTAAGGATAATCAGCCTCTCATTAGAT
>NZ_JRGK01000070.1 GCF_000764645.1 Aeromonas finlandensis | reverse complement strand
TGGTTTAAACCTGAGTTATTAGTCGGTTCTGATATTTAGGTGTTGTGTGCATCAGTGCTTGTTCTGATGGGGGCTATCGATGACAAGTATGATGTGGATTATAGAATTCGTCTTGTTATTCAAATTCTGATTTCTTGCGCGATGATTTTCGGGGCCGGATTATCTCTTAAAAGCTTAGGTGGGCTCGCTTTTGGTCATGAGTTGGTTTTGGGGCCTTTGGGTTATATTGTAACTGTTTTTGCTGTTCTGGGGGCTATTAATGCCTTTAATATGGTCGATGGTATTGATGGCCTTCTAGGAGGACTCACAATCGCTACCTTTGGTGGTTTGGCGTATATCAATTACATTGATGAACAGATATGGCTTGCCCGTTTTTGTCTACTTATGATGATCGTTGTGGTACCATATATAATTCTTAATTTAGGTTTTCCATTTGGCGTACGCCGTAAGGTATTTATGGGGGATGCTGGTAGTATGTTGATCGGCTTTACTGTGATATGGGTCTTGTTGCAAGGCACTCAAGGACCAAAAGCTCAGATGTATCCAGTGACGGCACTTTGGCTTATCGCTATTCCGTTGATGGATATGGTCACTATCATGGTTCGCCGAATTCGTAAAGGCCATTCGCCGTTTAAACCAGATCGTGAGCACTTACACCATATATGTTTACGAGCTGGTTTATCCCCTCGCCATACACTTTTTTTTATCTTTATATTAGCCATTTTACTTGCTGCAACAGGTATTGCCCTAGAGACTATAAATGTGCCTGAGTTAATCAGCTTGCTATTGTTCTTGGTTGTTTTTTTCCTCTATTTTTTGGGGGTTAATTCTATATGGCGTTTGTTAGCTTGGCTTCGTAAACATGGTATCCTTTCACCTCATGAGTCAACTTAATATTTTCCTTTGTGGTGCTAGTGGTCAACTAGGACAAGCTCTTGGCTCGCGACTTACAGCTGCTTCTTGGCGATACGAAGTGGACTTCGTGCATTCTGTTTTTTCCGGCTCCAATGAGCAGGTGCTATCTCATATCACGCCCTCGGTTATCCTCAATGCCGCGGCTTTTACCGATGTTACTCGTGCTGAAAAAGAACCTGCATTAGCTCTGGAGGTTAATCGCGATGGTGTTGCTCGGCTGGCGGAATTAGCCAAGCAGCACAACGCCTTATTGGTTCATTTCTCAACTGACTATGTCTTTGATGGTGCCAGGGAGCAGCCGTGGAAGGAATCGGATAAACCTGCGCCATTAAATGTCTACGGTCAGAGTAAATGGGCGGGGGAGCAGGCGATCATCGCTAGTGGTTGTCGTCATCTGATCATTCGTACCAGTTGGTTACACAGCCCTTGGCGGGATAATTTTCTCAAAACCATGCTTAACATAGGGAAAAGTCGTAATGAGTTACAAGTGGTATGCGATCAGGTTGGTGCCCCTACCTCGGCGTTGATGTTAGCCGACGTGACTCTACAGGCCATAGAGAGGGTTTTGGCAGAGCCAGAGCTGGAGGGGCTCTATAATGTGACTGCTTCTGGCTTTGTCAGCTGGTTTGATTATGCTTGTTTTGTCTTTAAAGAGGCGAAAAGCATCGGGCTGATCTATGGTGTGCCCAAGGTCATTCCAATCGCCAGCCATGATTATCCAGGCCATGTGCTGCGTCCCTCAAACTCCAGGCTCGATACCAGTCTTTTTTGTCATCGGTTTGACATACAACTGCCAGATTGGCGTGAGGGGGTACGTGATACTCTGCTTTGTTTGGCTCGAGCTGTTTGAGTTGTGTGCTATTTGTTAGTCAATCGAATCATATGGCTGTATATTCAAAAATATTTAACTTAATTAATTGTGGCCGTGATGAATTGTCGATCTACTGTATTGGATGAGGTAAAAATACTGACACCAACAACCTATATCGATGCAAGAGGGTCGTTTAGGGAATGCTTTCGTCAGTCTGAATTTGAGAGCTTGTGCGGCAGCCACCAATTTGTTCAGGATAATCTGAGTCGCTCTATAAGGGGGACTCTCCGCGGGTTGCACTATCAACGAACCAAGCCACAAGGTAAGTTGGTTCAGGTCATTCAAGGGTGCATCTTCGATGTCGCTGTTGATATTCGTCCCTCTTCTTTAACCTATGGCAAATGGGTCGGGTATATACTGGATGCACAGTTTGGAGAACTGATGTGGATTCCTCCGGGCTTTGCTCATGGTTTTTATGTAATGAGTGAGCATGCTGATGTCTTTTATAAGTGTACCGATTATTATCAGCCGGGCGATGAGGCATGTATTCGCTGGGATTGCCCCTCGCTTGCAATAGATTGGCCGTTATGTGACCAATTCCCTTTGATGCTATCTGATAAAGATCGCTTGGCACCCGATTTAGTTGAGTTGCCTTAGTGCTACCAACTTTCGTCACAGATTTTGATATTAACAATCAAGAGAGAAGAGATGAGCGAAAAAACGCCGGTTATTCCTAACCAGTGGGTCCAAGCACCTGCATCAGATGAGATAGATCTACGAGAGCTGGTGTTGGAGCTGTGGCGCCAAAAATTTTTGATACTATCGGTGACCTTGTTGTTTGCTATCGCTGGTATTGGCTATGCCATGACTGCACGTCAGGTATGGACTAGTCAAGCATTGATTAGTGAACCATCGATCGAACAAGTAAATGTATTTCAGTTGCGTATAGATCAACTGAAAAATAGTCTGCCTGTTGAGTCCTCCGTTGCGATGGATTTTTCTACCCTACAACGAGCAGAACTCTATCGGAGCTTTGTTGCTGCATTTAATAGCATGAATAACAAGCGTACTTTTCTAACTGAGCAGGGTATTTTTTCTGAAGAACTGAGTAAGGCAGGAGTAACGGATCGTCGTAGTGAGCGAGCGTTGATGAGTAAGTTGGGGGAGGTTATTGTGGCCAAACCTTTTGATAAGACCGGCACAGATATGACTCTCAGCTTCTCGGCAGAGACCGCTGAGTTGGCACAGCAACGTTTGGTCAAGTACATAGAATTTGTTCAGAACAAGCAGGTCGCAGATAAAAATGCGGAGCTAAGAAGTCTTTGGAAAAACCGTATCAAGGCATTGACATCTCAGTATGAAAATATCAAGTCTGATACCTTACAGACTCGTCAGGATGATATTCGCAGAACCCAGTATAGCTTGCGTATAAGCCAAGCCGCTGGAGTGGAAAAACCTTTAGAGCGGATGAATAGTAAAGATATATTCAACATTGATCTTGGTAGCAAGGGCTTGGCAGAAAAATTGAAAATTCTGGAGGAGATAAAAGACCCTGAAGTATTGAATGAAGGTCTGGGTAAAGTTCGCTTGCAGCTCAGTGGACTGAAAGCTTTGCAATTAACGAATGCTCCTTTTGACTCTTTCAAGATGATCGATTCACCGGAAGAACCTTTTACTCGTGACAAACCAAAGCGCCCGCTTATCGTGGTTTTGGCAACCTTGCTAGGTGGAATGTTGGGTATCGCGATTGTTCTTGTTCGCCATGCTTTTCGTCGGTCAGAAGCGGCATAATGTTAGTGGTTGATTGAGTAGAGGGGGCAATTTGCCCCCTCTCTTTTTATCTATGTCTATTCGCCCTGACAATGTTGGGGGCCTAAGGAGCTGGGCTGTGACGTTAACGCGAATTATGATGATCTTTAGTGTGCTTTATTGGTTGTTGGGCATGCATTTTTTTATGCACAACCCTGGCGGCGCCGGGCTCTATCTGCCCTTTAATGCGTGGGGATGGATTTTCGCCTCTTTGGCTATAGGCTTGGGGTTGTGGCAGGTGACGTTACGCCAGCGTCTGGTATTTTCTCCATTGCAAGCTGGTTTATGGATAGGGGCACTCTTGTTGCTGCTCCCTATGCTCTATCCAGGGTTTGCACTCAAGGATTATGCCATTCCCAGATTACTGGGGCTGTTTACTGGTCTGCTGTTTTTGTTTGGACTCTATCAATGGCGCTTTGATAGATTGCAGCGTGATCGCTTGCTCTATCTCATCTTGATTGCGATCGCGATGGAGGCTGTGCTGGGTCTGGTGCAGTTCTATCTGTTGACCCCGGGGAACTGGATTGGCTATGACACCAAAGCCAATCGCCCTTACGGGATCTTTCAACAGCCAAACGTGATGGCGACGTTTATGGCGACCGGGATTGCCCTTGCTATCTGGCTGGAATTACGCCGAGAGGGGGATCGCTTGCTGATGGCACTGCGCTATGGCGTCATTCTATCTGCAGCACTGTTGCTGGTTGCTTTGCAATCCCGAGTGGGGCAACTAGGCGGCCTGCTAGCCCTGTTCTTACTGATGCCACAGCTTTATCGCCAGCGTTTGCTATGGCGTATATTGGGTCTTGTTATTTTGGCTGTAGCCATTGGCCTGTTATCACAATATTGGATGGCTGGAGCAAAGCGCGGGTTGGAAATTTATCAGTCTGGTGGGATGCGCTCTATTTATTGGCCGTATGCAGCGAAACTGATTGCGCAGGCTCCCTGGAGTGGTTGGGGATACGGCAGTTTTGAATCGGTTTTTCTCCATCATTACATGGCTGATAAAGCGTTGAATCCAGCTATGGTGCAGATTGAGTACAATCTCGACCACCCCCACAACGAGTTTCTCTATTGGGCTGTTGAGGGGGGCATTGCACCTATGATCGGCATGGTGATCATGGGGGGAGCGTTATTATGGCGTCTTGCGAGTGTCCGTTGGGTAAATGCCATGGGGCTGCTTGCCCTGGTTACCCCGATATTGCTCCATACCCAAACAGAATACCCTCTCTACCACGCAATCGTATTGTGGTGGTTGTTGCTGACGCTGATTTATATCATCGATACCGAAATTGAAGAGAGCAGCCTGGTGAGTCATGGCTGCTCATCATGGTGGGATATGGCATGCCGCCCCTGGCTGCTGTTGCGATTTATGGCGATCACTATCCCGCTGCTGGTTGTCCCCTTTATGCTTACGGCTATTCACACCGCATGGGTACTCACCAAGTATGAACGGGGTGGGTATAAAGAGCCGACCTTGCTGCTTGATATCGTCAATCCCATGGCTTGGTTGACCCGAGTCGAGTTTGATGTGAACTCGGTTCGTCTGATGGTGGGCTTGCAGACAAGCAACAAGGCTGAACTGGAAGCTTATCTGGAGTGGGGGAAGGCATTTGTTCGTCATACACCACGTGCCAACATATACGCCAATATGGTGTTAGCGCTTAATGCATTGGGTCGTATGGAGGAGGCCAATGCTCTACGAGCAGAGGCACTTAAACTCTATCCAACCGAGCCCCTTCTGACTGGGTCTGCGGCAACAGCAGTGATTACCGGTGTTGATCAGTCTGGCAAGAATATAACCAAAACTAAATAGTGCTATTTGACTACGTAGAAAGCCGGCCTTTAACAAGGGCCGGCTTTTTTATTGTCAATCTTCTGGATTACCGGTATCAGATTTGTGAATTTTCTTGGAGTAAGGCCTGATCACCTGTTTATAAAAGTTATATTTAAAATTCTGGGCATTGCGGTTAATTTATTGATTTTTGTGGTTTTTTTTTGTTGATCTTTGATGTCTGGGTGTAGATGTGTGGTCAATTGGTTCATACTCCTCGGCACCTGATTTTCGGAGCAGGATTCAGGCTTGTTTATGGCTTTACACAGAGGGAGTTGTTTGCCAAATGTGGTTGAAGGTAGGGTAGCAATGTGAGCTTCATCCTTATATAGATGAGCGCTGCACAACTCTGTTGGATGCTGAACTGGAAATTAATGAGTCTTGAAATTCCAGCTTTCTTGTGTACAGCATGGTAATCACCTCGACGGCAAAAAAGACCTGCATTCCTGCTTGTTTGTTATTGATAGTGACGTGCATTCGATCGCGATGGTGAAAATTAAGAAAAAATTAACGTTAATATAGAAAAACTGTATGTTGTCGCGAATTGTCCATGCTATTCTGAAACTGTTATCCCTGTAACCGACTTTTTTGTGAGGAAATAATGAACGAGTTTCTGAAAGTTCTGCTGAACATTCGCAGTCTGCGTGCGGCTATTCGTGAGCTGCCGTTTGAGCAACTGCTGGAAGCTAAAGAGAAGTTTGACCTGGTTTACCAAGAGCGCGCTGATTCTGTTGAACAGGAGCGTGCTGAACAGGAAGAGCGTCAGCGCAAGCTGAATGAATTCACCGAAATGCTGCAGCAGGCGGGTATTGATCCTCGCGAGCTGCTGGCCACTGCCGCTGCTCCGGCTGCTGCGACTGGCGCTGCCAAGAGCAAGCGTGCTCCGCGTCCGGCTAAATACAAGTACGAAGAAGATGGCCAGGAAAAAACCTGGACCGGTCAAGGCCGTATGCCGAAAGCCATTGCTGCTCAAGTAGCGCTGGGTAAAGACCTGAACGATTTCCTGATCTAATTCGTCAGGTTCAGAGATTGAATAATGCCGCCCAAGGGCGGCATTATTTTTTGCGGTTTTACTCGTGGTTATCCAATCTGCCCCTCTGCCCCATTGTTATCTACATCCTCGCTTGTATCCTTTTTACCGTCGTTTCAACACACTGTTACTTTTCTCAATATCACTCGTTGTTTGCGATTAATTTTGTCGTGCGGCTCACCGGCGCGATATCGCTATTTGTATGCGTCGTGCAGATAGGTGCTTCGGATATGTTTCTCACGATTGATGGGGCGCTGTTAGGCAGAAAGCCCTTTGCTGATGGAATATCCGGTAACCGTTATCTCTGCAGGGCGCGTGAGGTACAGAGATAGCCACAAGGGATGGCCGGGTTATTTAGGTCGGTCGACGTACGGAATTGGCTGCGCTGCCATGACTGCCCCTTGATGATGGGCAATGGAGTTCGGCTGCAGTGTGGGAGAGGGAATGCTGTATGGTCTATGGCGATGGCATTCCCCACTCTGCAGGTAAGAGTGGGGAATAGCCGGGTGAAGCGTTATCGGGGGGTCACGCTATCGCTGCCGCCCAGGGCGCGATAGATTTTGGCGGTGGTGGTGAGCTGCTCTTTTTGCTGTGCCAGCAGGCTCTGCTGGGTATCCCACAGCCGGTTCTGCTCATCGAGCCTGGCTTGTACGCCGGTTGCCCCCGCCTGGAAGCGGGCCTTGGCCAGCCGCTCGGCCTCTTGGGCATAACTCAGCTGTTCCTGCAGATAAGCTAGTCGCTGCTGGCCATAGTGGCGGGCGGCCAGATTGTCTTCCACCTCCACCAGTGCGGTGTAGAGCTGTTTGCGAAACTCGGTTTCGGCGATCTGGTAATCCAGCGCTGAGCTTGCGATGGCGAGCTGGGTACGGTTGTATTCGAGGAAGGGGAGGGCGAGGCTGGCTCCTAGCGTACCAACCGGGTTTTGCAGCACCTGTGCCAGTCTATCGGATGCGGTGCTGGCACTGCCGGTCAGGGTCAGGCTGGGGTAGAAGCTGGTGCGGATCTCGTCCCCTTTTGCCAGCGTCTTGCGCAGCCGCAATTCGGCCGCTTTGACGTCGGGGCGACGGGCAAGCACATCAGCCGGGATACCCACCGCAAGTTCAGGAATGGTCTGCTTTGCAAGGGAAGCGGGTGCATACTCCAGCGGCCCGCTGCTGCGGCCCAGCAGCAGACGCAAGGCATTGCGGGCCTGCTCTTGCTGCGCCTTGAGGGAAGCCAGCTCAGCCTGTTTACCTGCCAACTGTTGGCGTGCCTGTGCCAGATCGAGCCGAGTGATGGCTCCAGCCTGGTATTTGGTCCGGGTCAGCTGCTCGGTTCGCGCCAGATTGGCCAACTGCTGTTCTCCGAGCGCGATGGCGGAGCCGAGATAGCCGAGCTGCCAATACTGCTCCAGGGTATTGCCGATCAGCAGCAGTCGGGTGCTGGCGAGATCCTGCTCGCTTGCCGCCGCCTCCCAGCTTGCCTGATCCCGCACCGAGGCGAGCTTGCCCCACAAATCCACATCGTAGCTGAGGCTCAGCGAGGGACCCAGACTGTTGGTGCCTTTGCCGGTTTTCAGATCCTTGTTGCCGCTGGCGCCGAGAGTGCCATTGACCGAAGGCGTAAGGTTGGTATCGGCCTGCTCGGCACCCAGTCGGGCGCTTTTGAGCTTGAGGGCCGCCACACGCATGTCCGGGTTGGCGGCCAGTACCGCGTCGACCAGTTTGTCGAGCCGGGGATCATGAAATTCCCGCCACCAAGTGCCAGCCTGCGCAGCCAGTTGGACGCCGTCTGCCTGTTGCCATGTGGGGGCAAGCGCCAGCTCGGGTCTTTGATAGGTGCTGTGCTGACTGCAGCCACTGAGGGCCATGCAGAGAGCCAGCCAGGAGAGTTTGTGCATTGTTATTCCCTCGCCAGTGCGACAACAGGGTCGAGCCGCGCCGCATTGCGTGCCGGCAGGTAACCAAACAGGATCCCGATGAGTGACGAGCAGCCAAAGGCCATCAGGATGGAGAAGAGTGAAAACTGCATCTTGATGGAGTCCACCAGCAGTGAAAAGAGCACGCCAATGCCAAGAGAGAGGCCGACGCCGAAGATCCCCCCCAGCAGGCTGACCATCACGGCTTCAATCAGGAATTGCTGCAGGATGTCTGACTGGCGGGCGCCCACGGCCATGCGAATGCCGATCTCGCGGGTACGCTCCACCACTGACACCAGCATGATGTTCATCACGCCCACCCCGCCGACGATCAGCGAGATCACCGCGATGGCCGAGACCATCAGAGTCATGGTGGCGGTGGTTTTCTCCACCGACTTGATGATGCTGTCGCTGCTGAAGGTGAAGAAATCCTTCACCCCGTGGCGTTGGGTGATCAGCTCGATCACCGCCTGCTCGGCCAGTGCCGGTTGTACCCCATCTTTGACCCGGATGGTGATCTGGCTGAAGTGGTGCTGCGAGATGAGGCGACTCATCACCGCGCTGTAGGGCAGCCAGATATTGACCGACTGGCTGGTGGGGCCGAAGCCGGTCTCCTGCGAGACCACCCCGACAATGCGCACCGGCAGGGTGCCGACCAATACCACCTTGCCGACCGGATCATCCTTGCCAAGCAGGCTGGTGATGCTCTTTTTGTCTACCACGGCGACGGCGGCACGCTGCTGGATATCTTGCCACTCCAGTAAGCGACCACTGACCAGCGTCATCCCCTTCACCTTGAAATAGTCATTACCGACCCCGGTCACGTTGCCGCTGTTGGTCTTGTTGCGATAGCGCAACTGGCCGGAGCTGCCGATCTCGGGGCTGGCGCCCGCAAGATAGGGTTGCCCCAGCAGGGCATCGAGATCCCCCTGGTTGAGGGTCTGGATGCTGGCCATCTTCTCGTCACCCCACCCTTTGCCGGGGAAGATTTCGATGGTGTTGGTGCCCATCGCATTGATCTGGTCGATCACCTTGGCGCGGGCCCCCTGACCAAGGGCGACCACGCTCACCACGGCGGCGATGCCGATGATGATGCCGAGCATGGTGAGGAAGGTGCGCATCCGGTGGGCGAGCATGGCATGCATCGCCATGCGTCCTGCTTCCCGATAGCGATCCCAGTCGTGGCCAATGGCGCCTTTAGTGGGCACTATTTTTTGGGGGTCTACGGCGGTGGTTGGGGACAGCGCGGTCGTTTGGCACGGGCCGCTATCTTGCTCTACTCGACCATCCTTGAGAGTGATGATCCGGTCGGCATGGCTGGCCACATCCATATCGTGGGTGACCAGAATGATGGTGTGGCCCTGAGCGTGCAGCTCCTTGAGGATCGCCATCACCTCCTTGCCGCTCTGGCTATCCAGCGCGCCGGTCGGTTCATCGGCGAGGATCACCTCGCCACCATTGGCCAGCGCCCGGGCGATACTGACCCGCTGCTGCTGACCGCCGGAGAGCTGGCCCGGGGTATGGTGGCTGCGATCGGCCAGTCCCAGTCTGCCCAGCAGCTGGCGCGCGCGCGCCTGGCGATCCGGGCGGCTGGTACCGGCATAGACGGCGGGGATCTCCACGTTGGCGGCGGCATCGAGATGGGGCAGCAGGTGGTAGCGCTGAAAGATAAAACCGAAGTGGTGGCAGCGCAGCCGGGCCAGCGCCAATGCATCCATGGTGGCGGTGTCCTGACCGCGAAACAGATACTGGCCGCTGCTCGGGCTATCCAGGCAACCCAGCAGGTTCATCAGGGTCGACTTGCCGGAGCCGGACGCGCCGACAATGGCGATCATCTCTCCTGCCGCGATGGTGAGGTCGAGAGGGTGGAGTACGGTGACCTCGCTCTCGCCGCTCTGGTAGCGTCGCTCGACCCCTTTCAGCTGGATCAATGGCAGCTGGCTCAGGGGCTCACTCATAGCATCACCGCCATATCATCATTGGCGGCGGGGGCGCCGTGATTGAGCTGTACCTCCTCCTTCTCGGTCAGCCCGCTGATCACCTCAATGCGGATCTCGTCTTTCATACCGGTCTTGATGGTGCGGGTCTCGGTCTGATCGCCCTCCTTGACCAGGGTCACCTCGTACTCGTTATCGGCCAGTTTCTTGCCAAGGGCGGTTTGCGGCACAGTGAGTACCTGCTTGCGCTCGCCGAGCACTATGGTCACCTGGGTGGTCATTGCTACCCGCAGGGTATGGTCGGGATTGGGCACATCGAACAGGGCGTAGTAGTAGACGGCCGCATTGTTGGTAGTGGTGCCGGTGGCGCCTTGATCGTTGATGTTGGTAGGTGCTAACTCCACGGCGCGCAAGGTACCCTGATAGCGGGTATCCGGATCGCCAATCAGGGTGAAGTAGACCGGCATACCGGCTTTGACCTTGGTGACATCGGCTTCGGAGATCTGCGCCTTCACCGTCATGGTCTCGAGGTTGGCCAGCTTGAGCACGGTCGGCACCGTCTGGCTGGCAGCCAGGGTCTGGCCCTGACGGGTCACAATGCTGATGACGGTGCCATCCATCGGCGCCAGGATCTTGGTGTAGCCCAGCTCGGTCTTGGCCCGATCAACCTTGATCAGGGCGTTGTCGATATTGGCCTGACTGTTTTGCAGTTCGGCGCGGGTAACGGCCAGCAGAGCCTCGGCGCTCTCCAGATCGGCCCGTGAGCTCGCCTCCTGTTTGAACATCTGCTGCTGGCGTCGCCAGGCGAGCTCGTTCTGTTTGAGTTGCGCCTGCTTGATCTTGAGCTGGGCGCGGTTGCTGGCGAGCTCCGCCTCGGCCGTCTTGAGGTTGTTCTGGGCAATCAAGGGATCGATCTCGGCCAGCAGATCCCCCTGCTTGACCTGATCACCCCCCTCAACAGCCAGCTTGGTGACCTGACCGGAGACCTGGGCCCCCACATCCACTTGCTCAACGGCTTGCAGCACGCCACTGGCCAGCACGGTCTGGGCAATATCCTCGCGGGTCACCTCGGCGGTCAGCATGGCCTTGGGTGGTTGACTGGGCCAGAGTAGCCAGCCGAGGAGCACCATGGCGATCAGAATGGTGATGGCCAGGGTTCTCTGCTTGGGGGTTATGTTCATCGATCACCTGAATGGAAACGGAAAAGGGTTGTGCGCGGCGATTATCCTGCAGCAAAGCCCGGGTAAATAACAGCTGCAAATATGTAAGCAAAGTTATGGGGTTAACTGTCAATAATCAGCAGAGGGATGCGCGCGAGAGAGGAGGGGGGAGCAAGATGGTCAGCAAGAGGATGGGGAGTGCGGCTGGCAGTGGCGATGAAAAAGCCCTGCACAGAGGCAGGGCTTTGGAATGTGTGATGGAGAGTGTGGATCAGGCTTTGGCCAGCAGATCCATCACCCAGGGCAGACCCTGCTTCTTGCGGCTGACAAAGCCCGGGTGGTAGCTGGATTCTGCCGGTACTTTCGGGTGCGCAGTAAAGTAGATGCGGCTGGCGGCAGCCGTCAGGTCAGTCACCATCAGCACGAAGAAGTCGAGCCCTTCGCTCGCCACACGCTGGGCCATCTCCTGCTGCAGGGCTGCCAGTTGGTCGGCCAGCTGCTGTTCACTGCCCACTTCGATCTGGCTCATGATGAAGTTGCAACCTTCCGCCTGGAACGCTTTCTCATCCTGCTGCAGCAGTTGCGCCGGAGTGAGGCCGCTCAGGTCGGTTTTTGCCATCAGCAACTGTTGGCCGAACTCGGCCAGTGAGACCTCGGCCAGCGGCGCCAGACGCTCACAAGCGATCTTGTCCTGCTCGGTGGTGGTCGGCGAGGTGAGACAGAGTGTGTCGCTCATGATGGCACCCAGCATCAAGCGAGCCTGGCTGCGGGTCACGGTACCTTGCTGACTCAGCAGATCGAAGGCGATGGTGCAGGTGCAGCCGACGGCACGGATCCAGGCATCCAGCGGAGACTGGGTGACCAGAGTGCCGAGACGGTGGTGATCCACCAGACCCAGTACATTGGCTTGTGCCAGTGTGGCGGGGCCCTGTTCCAGATCACTGAAATCCACCAGCCAGACATCTTCACCGGTCAGATCTTTGGTCAGCAACTCGGGTTCGCTGACGCCAGCCTGCTCCAGAATAAAACGGGTTTCGGTGCGCAGGTCACCCAGACGCCATGGGGTGGCCTGACGGCCCTGGCCATTGAGCCAGTCGGTGATAACCAGCGCACTGCAGATACTGTCGCTATCAGGATTCTTGTGACCAAAAACGTGGATCATAGACAAAGCCTCACAATTGGATACCCATAAAGGGGGGCAACACTATGCGAAATCCGCTGCATGAAGGCAACCGGATCCACGCCCATGTTGCTGCCAGCTTCGCCTAACTCGCCATTTTATTGATCTGGGTCGGTAATCCTGATGCGTCTGCGGTTCTCACAATTGGCTATTGGCTATTGGCTATTGGCTATTGGCTATTGGCTATTTCACTGACTGCGAGGGAAGCGGTACTCGCAGTCAGCATATTTGGTCACTCCTATCCGTCGCTATCGCTGCAAATCGGCTTTATGGCCTGATTCAGCGGCGCAGCAGTTCGCGGGCATTGGCCAGGGTGTTGTCGGTGATCTGATCGCCGCCGAGCAGCCTTGCCAGCTCGTTGAGACGGGCATTATGATCGAGCGCGTCCATCCGGGTTTCGGTGGTTTTGCCATCGGTGTGCTTGCTCACCACCATATGCTGGTGGCCGTTGCCTGCCACCTGAGGCAAGTGAGTGACCACCATCACCTGAGTGGAGTCGCCGAGCTGGCGCAGCAGGCGACCCACCACGGCGGCAGTCGGGCCGCTGATCCCCACATCCACTTCGTCGAAAATCAGAGTCGGCGTGGAGACCTTGCGGGCGCTTATCACCACGATGGCGAGGCTGATACGCGATAGTTCACCGCCTGAAGCCACCTTGCCAAGTGGCTGAATGGGTTGCCCCGGGTTGGTGGTGACCATAAATTCCACTCTATCTATACCCAGAGGAGAGAGGCTGCTCTGGGCATCGGGGCGTACCTCGATGGCAAAACGGCCATCGGGCATCGCCAGTTCGTGCATGCTGCTGGTCACCTTGGTACCCAGCTCCTGGGCGTAACGCTGACGGCTCTGGCTCAGGGCTTCGGCGGCCTGGACAAAAGCCTGACGGGCCTCGGCCAGCTCATCTTCCATCCCCTCTAACCGCTCCTCGTCGGAGTTGAGGCGGGCGAGATCGGAGGCCAGCTCCTGATGATGCTGGGCCAGATCTGCCGGTTTGACGTGGTGCTTGCGGGCCAGATTGATCGCCTTGGAGAGGCGGGCCTCCAGCTCGTTGAAACGTTCGGGATCCAGCTCCAGCTGATCGAGGTAGCTGCGCAGTTCGCTGTGGCTCTCCTGCACCCCGATCAGGGCTTCGTTCAGCATCTCCAGTACCGGAGTGAGGCGGCTGTCCATGCTGACCAGCCCCTCGGCCCGATCGACGGCTGTCTGCAGCAGGCCTGCGATGGTGGTCTCTTCGTTGTCATAGAGCAGATCGAGGCAGGCGCCGCACTCCTGCATCAGCTCGGTGCCGTTGGCGAGACGCTGGTGCTCTTCCTCTATCTCTTCGAACTCTCCCGGTTGCAGGGCGAATTCATCCAGCTCCTGCACCTGATACTCGATAAGCTGGCGGCGGGCCTCCCGCTGCTGCTGCTCAGCCTTGAGTCGGTTCAGCTCGTTCTGCAGCTGGCGCCACTGCTGATAGTGCTGGCGCACCTCGTCGAGCAGCAGATGGTGACCGGCATAGCCGTCGAGCAGGGCGAGCTGGTAGTCGGGTTTGAGCAGCATCTGGTGGGCATGTTGACCGTGCACGTTGACCAGCAACTGGCCCAGATTCTTGAGCTGGGTGAGGGGGACGGGCACGCCGTTGATATAGCTGCGTGAGCGACCCTCGGCGGAGATGACTCGCCGCACGATACACTCCCCTTCGTTTTCCAGCTCGTTGGTGGCCAGCCACGCGCGGGCGGCCGGGTTGTTGTCGAGCAGGAAGCGGGCGCTGACCTCGCTTTTGTCACTATCGGGTCGCACCATACCCGCTTCGGCCCGCTCTCCGAGGCAGAGGCCGAGGGCGTCGATGGCGATGGATTTACCGGCGCCGGTCTCACCGGTTATGCAGGTCATGCCCGGTTGCAGATCGAGTTCGAGAAACTTGACGATGGCGAAGTTGTTGACGGTCAGCTGGGTCAGCATGGTCTCATCCTGTATAGGTCAACATTACTGTGTATGCATCCAGTATATACTGGTCTTATATACAGTAAAGAGGGCGCTACCATTTTTAACACAGGAAGGGCGCGCCAGTGCGGTACCGATATGGGCATGCGGTAGTGATGATTGGAGCGCGGTACGAATAAGAGAATGCAGTGGGGAGGTTGTGACGAAAGAAGGTAGAAGGGCGCCAATTCAGGCACCCTCTCTAGCAATGCTGTTGTCGGCCCGCGCCGGTTAAAACAGCTTGCTGCCCCAGCCGAGCTTGTTGCGCAGCACGTGGAAGTAGCTGTAGTCGAGCGGATGCACCAGATGAAGTTTGTGGTGGCTCTTCTTGATCAGGATCTCGTCCCCCGGGTGGACCGCCAGCGTCACCTGACCGTCACAGCTCACCTGCATGGCGTCATCCTGATTATCTGGCGAGACCAGCAGGCGCACTTCGCTGTCGGCATCGAGCACGATGGGGCGACTGCTCAGGGTGTGCGGGAACATCGGTACCAGCGTAATGGCGTTGAGTTTGGGGGTAAGGATAGGGCCGCCCGCGGAAAGTGAATAGGCTGTGGAGCCGGTCGGGGTGGCGACTATGATGCCGTCCGAGCGCTGGCTATACATAAAGCTGCCATCGATATAGACCTCGAACTCGATCATGTGGGCGATCTTGCCCGGGTGCAGTACCGCTTCGTTGACTGCCAGATTGCTCGACTTGCGCTCGCCGTGGCGATAGACCGATGCCTCCAGCAGGAAGCGGTGTTCGCTCTTGTAGTGGCCAGAGAGCACCTGCTCCAGCGGCAGCAGATAATCCTGCGGCGAGAGATCGGTCAGAAAACCGAGGTTGCCCCGGTTGACCCCGATCACCGCCACATCGAAGCGCGACAGCACCCGCGCCGCCCCCAGCATGTTGCCGTCACCGCCAACCACGATGGCGAGGTCGGCCAGCTGGCCCAACTGCACCAGATCCATCACGTTTTCATCGAGGATGCTAAGGGTCTGGGCGACCCGGCTCTCGACCAGTACCCGAAAGCCGCGGGCGGTCAGGTATTGATGCAGGCCGGTCAGCGTCTGGTTGGCCCCCTCATGGTGGGGTTTGCCAATCAGGGCGATGGTTTTGAACGGAGAATCCATAGTCTGTCGGGTCTGGGGTGAGTATTGCGGGCCAGTATACAGTGCTTTGTCCTGCTTGTGACGCTCTCCCGTGTGACAGAGTCCGCTATCCCGTTGAGTCAACTGGTTAAAGGGTGAGCGGCAACCCGGATAAACTGCCGGTTGCGGCAGATCATCAACCCTGATTGGCCTTTTACCCCTTGAAAGCCGGGGATGCATCCCCATAATAGCGCCAACGTAGTCGGTCTGTTGTCGTCCGGTCGCTCAACCAGACGCCAAGGCCCTCAATAAGTAACCCCGGAATTGGAGATGTCATGAACCACGAAGAGCAAAAGGTTGAAGCGATGGAGCAAGTGGAAGTCCAGCCAGTCGAGCCGACCGATGTAGACAGTGAAGTGACAGCCGAGCAGGCCCGCATTGCCGAACTGGAAGCGCAGCTGGAAGCTGCCCAGCAGGCCTCCCTCGAAGAGCGTGAGCGCGCCATTCGCGCCGTCGCCGAGATGGAGAACCTGCGTCGCCGTGCCGCCCAGGATGTGGAGAAGGCACACAAGTTCGCTCTGGAGAAGTTCGCTGGCGAACTGCTGCCGGTGCTGGACAACCTTGAGCGTGCCATCGAACTGGCCGACAAGGAGAACGAAGCCCTCAAGCCGATGATCGAAGGTGTCGAGCTGACCCTGAAATCCATGCAGAGCGGCGTCGCCAAGTTTGGTCTTGTCGCGCTCGACCCGCTCAACCAGCCGTTTGACCCCAACGCCCATCAGGCGATGAGCATGGTGCCGAGTGCCGATGTGGCCCCGAACACCGTGATCGCCGTGATGCAGAAGGGTTACGACCTCAACGGTCGGGTGATCCGTCCTGCCATGGTGATGATCGCCAAAGCGGTCGACTGATTGGCTGTGGGTGCCCGAGCCCGCCCCGTGGCGGGCTTTTTGTTTCGCAGTGCAGCACCCGCTCATCGTGCCCGGTTTCACGGCTCAACGTGACCGCGCAACCATGACAAAGGGTGTGGTTTTTTAGGGTTGGGGCTTGAAGCTGCGTCTGGCGACCCCATATAGGTAGCAAGGCCGCGGCGGCACAAAAAATTTGATGCCGGGAGCTTGAAAGCCAGATTGGCTGCCCCCACCTAGCCGTTAACGCATTAAGGCGAGTTCCTCGCCAGTTTATTCAAAGTATTTGGAGATTCGTCAAATGGGTAAAATCATCGGTATTGACCTGGGTACTACCAACTCCTGCGTCGCTATTCTGGATGGCGACACTGCTCGCGTGATCGAGAACGCAGAAGGCGATCGTACTACTCCGTCCATCATTGCCTATGCCGATGATGGCGAGATCCTGGTTGGTCAGCCGGCCAAGCGTCAGGCCATCACCAACCCGAAAAACACCCTGTTCGCCATCAAGCGTCTGATCGGTCGTCGTTTTGAAGATGAAGAAGTGCAGCGTGACCTGAAAATCATGCCGTACGCCATCGCCAAAGCTGACAACGGCGACGCCTGGGTTGAAGTGAAGGGCAAGAAAATGGCACCGCCGCAGATCTCTGCCGAAGTGCTGAAAAAGATGAAGAAGACCGCCGAAGACTACCTGGGCGAGCCGGTAACCGAAGCAGTCATCACTGTTCCGGCCTACTTCAACGACGCCCAGCGTCAGGCTACCAAGGATGCTGGTCGCATCGCCGGTCTGGATGTAAAACGCATCATCAACGAACCGACTGCAGCTGCTTTCGCCTACGGCGTAAACAAGGTCAAGGGCGAGCGCAAGGTTGCCGTATATGACCTGGGTGGCGGTACTTTCGATATTTCCATCATCGAGATCGACGAAGTGGAAGGCGAAACCACCTTCGAAGTACTGGCGACCAACGGTAACACCCACCTGGGTGGTGAAGACTTCGACAACCGCGTCATCAACTATCTGGTAGACGAGTTCAAGCGTGAGCAGGGCATCGACCTGCGCAACGACCAGCTGGCTCTGCAGCGTCTGAAAGATGCCGCCGAGAAAGCCAAGATCGAGCTCTCTTCTGCCCAGCAGACCGACGTCAACCTGCCGTACATCACTGCAGATGCCACCGGTCCGAAGCACATGAACATCAAGGTGACCCGCGCCAAGCTGGAATCCTTGGTGGAAGATATGGTGAAAGACTCTCTGGAGCCGGTTCGTGTCGCCCTGAAAGACTCCGGTCTGGCAGTTGGCGAGATCGACGACGTGATTCTGGTTGGTGGTCAGACCCGTATGCCGCTGGTTCAGAAGACCGTTGCCGAGTTCTTTGGCAAAGAGCCGCGTAAAGACGTTAACCCGGACGAAGCCGTGGCCATGGGTGCTGCCATCCAGGGTGCCGTACTGTCCGGTGACAAGACCGACGTACTGTTGCTGGACGTTACCCCGCTCTCTCTGGGTATCGAAACCATGGGTAGCGTGATGACTGCGCTGATCGAGAAGAACACCACTATCCCGACCAAGAAGTCCCAGGTGTTCTCTACTGCTGAAGACAACCAGTCTGCCGTGACCATTCACGTGCTGCAGGGTGAGCGCAAGCGCGCCAGCGACAACAAGTCTCTGGGCCAGTTCAACCTGGAAGGCATCCGTCCGGCACCGCGCGGTCTGCCGCAGATCGAAGTGACCTTCGACATCGATGCCAACGGTATCCTGCACGTCTCTGCGAAAGACAAAGAGACCAACAAAGAGCAGAAGATCACCATCCAGGCTTCCTCTGGTCTGTCTGATGACGAGATCGAGCGCATGGTACGCGAAGCCGAAGCCAACGCGGCCGAGGACAAGAAGTTTGAAGAGCTGGTACAGGCTCGCAACCAGGCTGATGGTCTGGTCCACTCCGTACGCAAGCAGATCACCGAAGCCGGTGACGCCCTGCCTGCCGACGACAAGACCAAGATCGAAGCCGCTGTGAGCGAGCTGGAAGCGGCCCTCAAGGGTGACGACAAGGCTGCCATCGAAGCCAAACAGCAGGCTCTTCTGGAGGCTTCCCAGAAGCTGATGGAAATTGCCCAGCAGCAGGCCCAGGCCCAGGGCGCAGCCGGTGCTGATGCCGGTCAGTCCTCCTCTTCTGCCAAGGCTGACGACGACGTAGTCGACGCCGAGTTCGAAGAAGTGAAAGACGACAAGAAGTAAGCCCTACCCAGATGGGCGGAGTCCGCTTCGCCCATCGGCTTGGTCAATGAATTCACGGGCGTTGGGTAACCAACGCCCGTCTGCGTAACCACAGGATGAGTATGTCGAAGCGCGATTTCTACGAAGTACTGGGTGTGGCGAAAGATGCCGACGATCGCGAGATCAAGAAGGCGTACAAGCGTCTGGCCATGAAGTATCACCCGGACCGCAACCAGGGTGATGCCGCATCCGAAGAGAAGTTCAAAGAGGTCAAGGAAGCCTATGAGGTCCTGACCGATGCCAACCTGCGTGCCCGTTACGACCAGTACGGCCATGCCGGTGTCGACCCGAGCCAGGGTGGCGGTGGACACGGCGGCTTTGGCGGCAATGCCGACTTCGCCGACATGTTTGGTGACGTATTCGGTGACATCTTCGGCGGTGGCCGTGGTGGTGCCCGTCGTGGCCCGGCCCGTGGCTCCGACCTGCGTTACACCATGGAGCTGACGCTGGAAGAGGCGGTACGCGGGGTCTCCAAGGAGATCAAGGTGCCGACCCTGGTTCACTGCGAAGTCTGTAACGGCTCCGGTGCCCACACCGGCAGCAGTGCCCAGACTTGCCCGACCTGCCACGGCTCCGGCCAGGTGCAGATGCGTCAGGGTTTCTTCGCGGTGCAGCAGGCGTGCCCGCACTGTCACGGCCGCGGCAAGATCATCAAGGATCCGTGCCGCAAGTGCCACGGTGAAGGTCGCTACCAGCGCACCAAGACTCTGTCGGTGAAAATTCCGGCGGGCGTCGATACCGGCGATCGCATCCGTCTCTCCGGTGAAGGGGAAGCGGGGGAAGCAGGGGCACCGGCAGGGGATCTCTACGTACAGGTGCACGTCAAAGAGCACGAGATCTTCGTGCGTGACGGCAACAACCTCTACTGCGAAGTGCCCATCAGCTTCACCGCAGCAGCCTTGGGTGGCGAGATTGAAGTGCCGACCCTGGATGGCCGCGTCAAGCTCAAGGTCACTCCGGAGACCCAGACCGGCAAGATGTTCCGCATGCGCGGCAAGGGCGTCAAGTCCGTACGTTCCGGTCAGGTAGGGGATCTGATGTGCAAGGTGGTGATCGAGACTCCGGTCAATCTCACCGAGCAGCAGAAAGAGCTGCTGCGCCAGCTGGACGAGTCGTTCAGCGGTGCCGCTGCCAAGACCCACAAGCCGAAATCGGAAGGCTTCTTCGAAGGGGTGAAACGCTTCTTCGACGATCTGACCAGCTGATTTCCGCTCCCCGAATAAACAGAGCCGGCCTTGTGCCGGCTCTTTTTTTGGCTTTTTCCCCGGTCAATCCGTGGTGCTGGCACGCCAGAACACCTGCTTGATATGGGGGTGGATGGCCAGTTTTTGCATCAGGGCATCCAGCTCGTCGCCATCGATGGAGGTGGCGAGCAGCACCGCCGAGATCTCCAGATCCCGTTCGCCAAAGGGCTCGATATCGAGTTCGCTCAAGGGGTAGTTGGCCTGCTCCAGCATCTCTTCCAGCCAGTGGAGCACCTCCTTTTGATGCTCGCGCTGGGTCAACGCCGTCACCTTGTAGGTCACTTCGGTGTCGGTATTGTCCACCGGGCGGCGGTTGATCTGATTGACCAGCGGCCGCAGCAGGGTGTTGGCGGCCAGCACGAACAGGGCCCCCAGAATCGCCTCGATGGCCAGCCCGGCGCCACAGGCGGCGCCGACGGCGGCCACGCCCCACAAGGTGGCGGCGGTGTTGATGCCGCGGATATTGCCCGACTCGCGCATGATGACACCGGCGCCGAGAAAGCCGATGCCGGAGACGATATAGGCCACCACATGGACCACGTTGTAGTTGCCGCCGTGCAGGTCATAGATGCGCTGGGCCAGACTGACGAACAGGGCCGCCCCCACGGCGACCAGCACGTTGGTGCGCAGGCCCGCGGTACGTTGGCGGTACTGGCGCTCCAGCCCGACCAGACTGCCGAGCACAAAGGCGAGCAGCAGGCTGGCCAGGGTGTCGAGCAGGGAGATCATGTCAATTTGTTGCCACATCTTCATGGCGTACTCCTTCTGATGAGTGCTGGCATGGCGCAATCCATGATGAAACGCCCTATGGCGGATGGATCAGGGGATGATTGCGCTGACGGCCAGCAGAAAAACAACACAGCACGCCCGCCCTCGGGTACCCAAGGGGCGAGCCGAGCATAGGCGCGAACATAAGTGCAAGCATGGGCGGCGTATCGGCTATCCGATCCGCCGCAGGGCAAGCTGTTGCTCACGACAAGGGGGCCAGCGTGGCTGGCCCCCTTCGCTGTGGTTAACGCAGGTGTGCGGTCAGTTGAGCTCGGGATCGCAGTCGATGCGCGGGCGCAGTTGCCAGCGCACCGGATGCGCCACCCCGACCTGATGAACAAACTGCACCAGATAGCGTCGCTGGGGCGGGGTGCACTGCAGGTTGAGCACCAGCTCACGCCCGCCGCTGCGCCCCGGCTTCATCGATTGCATCGGTTGCAGCCCCGCCGGTTGCAGGGTGTGGCTCACCATATCCAGCACCAGCTCCATATCGGCGCGATCCTCACAGCGGATCTGTAGCCGGTAGTGGTGTTGGCGCTGTTTACCGCCCAGCCAGCGTGGCAGCATGCCACGGCCGAGCTTGCTCAGCAGGGGGTGAGCCCGGGTAGCAACAGAGCCTGTTACGACCGCGCGATCCGCAGCCGGTTTGATTGAGATAAAACGCATAGTAGCCTCCTTGTGGGAAGCAGAAACTATGCAGGCATGACGGCCATGGCTTGTGGCCAATGGTCACCAGACGTCAAGTGTAAAAAGAGAAGAGGGGAGTGGATTTCCGCTTCTCGCAGGGCTGCGAGCATGCGGCAGAGAAAGACCTGCGGCTAGCTCGCGACCTTGGTACCGGCTGACAGGGCCGGTCTACAACTGTCACTTGATGAGTTGCCCACTGATGGTCTCCGCTATTGATAAGAGGCTCGAATGATAGCCGAGGCGGCAGGCAGGGTAAACCCCGCGCCACCCGCAGCAACATCTTGAAACATAATCGGAAGCCCCTGTCTTGGCCGCTCCGGTCCGCCAAAAACTGACCCGGTTATTTCAATCCCATCCGTTTGAGGATCATTGCGGCCGGGCAGAAACCGGTGAACGCACTCTGGATCAGGTTGACCCCGACAAAGGCGCTCAACCAGACAAAGCCCGGATGAACCCAGGTGGTAAGGATCAGCGAGAGCAGCAACATGCAGCCCGCGACGATTCTGACGCCGTTATCTACAGTCATGACTCTCTCCTTATCTACTTTAGATATTGCTAATTTAGGGTTGTTTTATACAATAGAACAAATATCAGCAATTGCTAATTTACTCTTATGAGCCAATTCGACCAGATGAACAGACATGCGACAGCCGCCGCCTCCCTGCTCAAGGCGTTGGCTCACCCTGAACGCCTGATGGTGCTCTGCCAGCTGGTGGAGGGGGAGAAGGGGGTCGGGGAGCTGCTGGCCCACAGCCAGCTCGGGCAGTCGGCCTTCTCCCAGCAACTTTCGGTATTGAAGCGCCAGGGCCTTATCCGTTCGCGCAAGGTCTCCCAGCAGATCTACTACTCGCTGGTGAGCGAGGCGGCCGCCGATGTGCTGGGGGCGCTGCAAACCCATTTTTGTCACTCAGAAAATAAGGAATCTTGATGATGGAAAGCCAATGGCTGCTCTCTTTGGGTGGCGGCATGCTGGCGGGGCTGTCGGCCCTGCTCCTGATGTTGTTCAACGGCCGGGTTGCCGGGATCAGCGGCATTCTGGCCGGAGCCTTGCAACACCGCGCGCCATGGCGGGTGCTGTTTCTGCTGGGGCTGGGGGCTGGCGCCTGGTTGGCGCTGACCCTGGGTTGGGCCAGCATGCCCACATTCACCACCCTGCCCGGCTGGCCAGTGGTGCTGTTGGCCGGTCTGCTGGTCGGCATCGGTACCCGTCTTGGCAATGGCTGCACCAGCGGCCACGGTATCTGCGGCATGGGGCGGATCTCCCTGCGCTCCATCGTCGCCACCCTCACCTTTATGGCGGCTGGCTTTATCACCGTCTTCGTCACTCATCATTTGCTGTAAGGGACTGATCGCCATGAAGTTGCTGACAAGTTTGTTTGCGGGCCTGCTGTTCGGGCTGGGGATGGCCATCTCCGGCATGGTGGATCCCGCCCGGGTCACCGGATTTCTCGATCTGGCCGGGGCTTGGGATCCCAGCCTCGGCTTCGTGATGGGGGGCGCCCTGCTGGTCTTTATGCCGGGTTATTTTCTGCTGGTGAAACCCCGTCGCCAGAGCGTGCTGGGTGAGCCCATCGCCGCCATACCGGACCCCAAGCTGGATCGCCGGCTGATCGGCGGGGCCGCACTGTTTGGCATTGGCTGGGGGCTGGTGGGTATCTGCCCGGGGCCTGCGCTGAGTCTCATTTCCAGCGGACAGCTCATGATAATGTTGTTTATAGCGGCCATGGTGGCCGGGATCTTGCTGTTTGATAGGGGGTGGGCCAAGGTGCTGGCTCGGAAAAAGGATAAGGTGCGCCAGTCCCATACCGCCTGATCCCGTGAATTGACTGATGACGCCAGGGAAGGAGAGTGATGATGGAAAACATTCGGTTGCTGGGGCTCACCTTGTTGGTGATGACATCGCAGGCCATGATATCCACCCAGGCCCTGGCCGCACAAGGGGAGCCGATTGCCCCACTGACAGAGCCCTTGTTAACAGTGGCGCCACAGCCGGTGACCGACTGGCTGACGCTGGATGGCACCGTCACTGCCATCAATCAGGGGACGGTGGCGGCCCAGACCAGCGGTCGGGTCTCCCGCATGCTGGTGGATGTGAACGATCAGGTGCAGGCGGGGCAACCCCTGCTGGAGATCAGCGGCAAAGAGCAGTTTGCCGCCGTCACGGGTGCGCAGGCGCGGCTGGCCCGGGCGCAGGCCCAGCAGGTGGAGGCCGAGCGCCAGCTCGCCCGCTTTCAGGCGCTGATCGCCAAGGGGGTGATCACCCGCGCTCAGCTCGATAACGCAGAGGCCTCCGATCGCGCCGCCCGCGCCGAGGTCAATGCGGCCAACGCGGCCCTCACTCAGGCCCGCGAGGCCTACGGCTACACCCGCATTCTGGCCCCCTACGCCGGGGTGGTGACCAAACGGCTGGTGGAGCTGGGGGAGACCGTTGCCCCCGGTACCCCGCTGCTCTCCGGCTTCTCCCTCGATACCTTGCGGGTGGAGGTGGAGCTGCCTCAATCTGCCCTGACGCTCGCTCGTGAGCCTGCGGATGTGCAGGTGCTGCTGCCCGATGGCAAGTCTGTCACCCCGGTCAAATTGACCCGCTTCAACTATGCCGACAGCCAGAGCCACGCCTTCAGGTTGCGCCTCGACTTGCCGCCGCAAACCGCCGGGGTATTGCCCGGTATGTGGCTCAAGGTGCAGCTCAAGCAGGGTGAGCGTCAGGTGTTGCAGGTGCCGGATCGCGCCCTGCTGCGGCAAGGGGAGTTCAACGGCGTCTATCTGCTGCAGCCCGCTGGCTGGGCCCTGACGCCGGTGCGGGTAGGCCATTGCGTCGAGGGGCAGTGCGAGATCCTGGCAGGTCTGCAAGCCGGTGACAAGCTGGCCCCCGATGCCTGGGCGCAGCAGCAGGAGGTTGCTCATGAGTAGTGAGCTGAACGGCAACAAGGAGAGGCTGGGGCCTGCCGGTCGGCTGGCGGCGCTGTTTCAGGGCTCGGCCATCACCCCGCTGCTGGCACTGGTGGGGCTGCTGCTCGGCCTGTTTGCGGTGCTGGTGACCCCCAAGGAGGAGGAGCCACAGATCGATGTCACCTTCGCCGATGTCTATATCCCCTTCCCGGGAGCCACCCCGGCAGAGGTGGAATCCCTCGTTACCACCCCTGCCGAGCAGGTGGTCTCCCAGATAAAGGGAATTGATACCCTCTACTCTTTTTCCCAGCCCGATGGCGCCCTGCTGGTGGTGGTGTTCAAGGTGGGGGTGAGTCGCGAGCAGGCCATCGTCGATCTCAACAACCAGCTCGACTCCAACCGTGACTGGTTGCCACAGGGGGTTGGGGTCGGTCAGCCGCTGGTGAAACCTCGGGGGATCGATGATGTCCCCATCGTCAGTTTGACCTTATGGAGTAAAGAGGGGATCAAGCAACTGGGGGCACCCGAGCTGACCCGGGTCGCCCATGAGTTGGAGACCGAACTCAAGCGCATTCCCGGTACCCGCGATATCTACACGCTGGGCAGCCAGAGCGTCGTGCTGCGGGTAATGCCGGATCCGGCGGCCCTCAGCGCTCACGGCATCAGCTGGGGCGAGCTGAGCCAGCGACTTGCCGCCGCCAATCAGGTGGTCCCGACACAGGCTATCGAGCAGGATAACCGGGAGATCAAGGTGCAGGTGGGGCAGTTCCTGCAAAGCGAGCAGGAGGCCCGCGAGCTGGTGGTGGGGCTGCACGATGGCAAGCCGGTCTATCTGGGGGATGTGGCCAGGGTCTCTCTGGGTCAGGAGACCCCGACCAAGCGCAGCTGGATGGGGCAGGGGCAAGCAAGTTATCCGGCGGTGACCCTGGCCATCGGCAAGCAGCCAGGCCAGAACGCGGTCGAGGTGGCCAAGCGGGTGGAGGCGCGGGTCGAGAGTCTCAAAAATCGGCTTATCCCTGCCGGCGTCGAGGTGATGGTGACCCGGGACTACGGCGTCACCGCCGAGACCAAATCCAACACCCTGATCGGCAAGCTGATTTTTGCCACCACGGCGGTGGTGCTGCTGGTGCTGGTGAGCATGGGTTGGCGCGAGGCGTTGGTAGTTGGCGTTGCCATCGTCATCACCCTGGCACTGACCCTGTTTGCCAGCTGGGCCTGGGGCTTTACCCTCAACCGGGTATCGCTGTTTGCGCTGATCTTCTCCATCGGCATTCTGGTGGATGACGCCATTGTGGTGGTGGAGAACATCCACCGCCATCGCGGTTTGGGCAAGGGGGCGCTCAAGGATCTGATACCGGG
>NZ_JRGK01000007.1 GCF_000764645.1 Aeromonas finlandensis | reverse complement strand
CTTGGTATATGCGTTGCGTGATTTCGCAATATTAACACTTTTTACAAGAGAATTTTATGATGCGAGGGAACTATTTCTTGTTCAATTGTGTGGCGATATAGTAAAGATAGCATCATGGTTATATGCATATCCGATGATATCAAGAGGGAAAACGAAATGGTTTATCTGTACTGAAATACTTTTTTCAGTGTCTTTTGTGCTGCTGTCCCAAATACTGGTTCATTATCATGGTGTTGATGGCGTTAATTTGGCATATTTTTCTAGCTACGTCATTTATTTCATTGTTATCTTTTCTAATAAAAAAAGAATTGTTAGTTAATGATTTTTAGGCCAGAAGGTTTATATGTGTAAAGTCTCAGTGATTATCCCAGTGTATAACCATGAAGAATATGTTGAAGATGCAATCAAGAGTGTCTTATATCAGAGTTACAATAATATTGAGTTGATAGTAGTTAATGATGGTTCTAGCGACGCTTCCCATGAGGTTATAACAAAGTTAAGAAAGGGAAATGAGTTTTTATATGTAAACCAGGATAATAAAGGCTTATCTAAAACATTAAAAGAGAGCTTGAAATTATGTCATGGTAAATATATAGCAATTGTTGCAT
>NZ_JRGK01000069.1 GCF_000764645.1 Aeromonas finlandensis | reverse complement strand
GTCTATCTCGGATACAGCCGCCAGATTCAGCTCCAGTTCGCGCCCCTGATGCAGCAAGGGCGAGAGGGCATCTTTCAGCTCGCTGACCGTATAGATGGTGATTTCGTCCGGCATGGTCACCACCACCTTGTTGTCGATCTGCTCACTCTGTAGTTGCATGATGGGCTCCGGATCACGGCATGATGAGCTTGGCGACTGCGGTCAGCATCTGCTCGGGCTGGAAGGGCTTGACCACCCAGGCTTTGGCTCCAGCGGCTTGTCCCTCCTGTTTCTTGCTGTCTTGTGACTCGGTAGTTAGCATGATGACAGGGGTAAATTTGTAGCTGGCCAGCTTTTTAGCCTCTTTGACGAAGGTGATGCCATCCATGTTCGGCATGTTGACGTCACTGATGATCAGGTTGATCTTCTTGCCATCGAGTTTTTTGAGAGCATCTTTGCCGTCAGAGGCTTCCATGACCTCATAACCAGCCCCCTTGAGGGTCATGCCAACGACTTGGCGAATGGTTGCCGAGTCATCCACGATCAGGATCGTTTTGCCCATATATCTCTCCTAGAAAAATGTGATGTCAGCGCTGCTTGCCTGCGCTTTGACAGAACGGGTCGTGCGACCATGGTGAATGTTGCGTTGTTCATCTGTGGCGTAAGAGAGCTCCATATCTGCCAACCAGCGGTTTGCATCAATTTTTATCGGGCCAGTGTCATGGCTGCTTTGATCCGAGATGAGTAGATGCTGGGATAGGCCATCCATGTTTTGTCTGACGTGGCTAAGGATCTGGCTGACCCTGTCCTGAAATTGCAGCGAAACAATGACGCTGGATATTTCATGGTGAATAGCGGTGCTCTCGTTTTGCAGCAGGGAGGCCGATTCAGCCAAGCTGTCGGTGGCATCTCTGAAACGAGTCAATACCTGTTCGATGGCCTGCTCGGAATCGAGTGCCGAGGCGTGATCTCGGGCTGCGGCTGTTTCGGCAATCTGGAAGGCACGTCCGATAGCTGTGTTGATGGTGTCGACTTTGTCCGTCATCTTCTGGGCTGTTTCGCTCGAGAGCCGCGAGAGGTTGCGCACCTCATCGGCAACTACCGCAAAGCCACGACCGGCTTCCCCTGCTCGGGCAGCTTCAATGGCGGCGTTGAGGGCCAGCAGGTTGGTCTGGGAGGCAATCTTGGCTACATCCATGGCCATGGTGTTGAGTTCAATGGTGTATGTAGTCAGGCTCTTGATTTCGGCCAACATGGCATCCCGGTTGGCCTGGGCCGAGTGCATGATGGCAACGACTTCGTTGAGCTGCTGCTGGCTTTGGCTCAAAACGCCTGCCATGCCGCGTGAATTGACGCCGCCCAGCTCTCCAGCGGCTTGATGGGAGGCGTTGACCGCCTCCTCCAGTTTGTTTGCCAAGCCGCTGAAGCGTTGAGTCAGGTCGATCATTGCTGCTTCGGTTTGCTGGCGGGAGTTTTCTATCTGTTTTGACCAGATGGGCAGGGCTTTTTCACACACCTGCTCGAGCCCGACAATGGATCGAGAAACCGCAGCCGTATCTGTTGCTGAGGATGGGTGAGTTTCAACAGGTAACTGTTGCTGTTGCCGATGGTAATGACTCGATGTCCATAGGGCTGCCGCAATGGCGACCAGCACATTGAGCAGCAGATAGAGCGGTGACAGCGCATTGGCGAGTTGTAGCAACAGGCAGCTCAGCAGCGCCAGCCCGATGCAGCAAATCCAGCAAACCGGTTCCCAAAGCGGTGTGTTCACGCCACTTTTGTGTTGTGCCATACGTAGCTTATCCCTGTGCAAGTATCTGGTAAGAGGTCAAGGAGCGGGACTGCGAGAGTCATGGTGCCCCTTGAAGCTCTTTTCTTTATTTATAGTTGGCTCAGTAAGGTTAGCGGAAAAAAATAAATTGGCTGCAAATCGGATTTGTTTGTATCAGCGATAGCTGTATCGGAGGGCTAGCGAAGGGGTGGACAGGGACGTGGTCAGAGAGCGACGGGCAAGTAAGGAGAGAAGGAGCCTGAGGATTCAGGCTCCTGATGAGGATCAGGCCTCGTTGGCGTGGGCCTTCTGGCACCCTTCCACTGCGTGGGCAATCAGCTCCAGCGCGCTCTTGTCGCACGGAGGTAGCGCGGCATCGCACGCCTTGATGGGGGTGACGCGATCGCCCCACTTGATGATGGCGGCGCCCCAGGTCAGACCGGCACCGAAGGCGGCGGTCAGCAGATAGGAGTTCGGCTTGACGCGGCCCTGCTCCAGTGCTTCGCACAGGGCGATAGGTACGGTGGCGGCTGAGGTGTTGCCGTAGTTTTCGATGTTGACCATCACCTTCTCCATCGGCGCGTTCATCCGCTTGGCGAGGGTTTCGATGATGCGGATATTGGCCTGATGGGGGACGATAAGGTCGACCTGTTCAGGCGCAATACCGGCCTGCGCCAGCACAGTGCTGGTGGCTTCACCCATGCCGCGCACGGCGCGTTTGAAGATCTCCGGGCCTTCGAAGTTGAAGGTGAACAGCCCGTCGATGTCGGCAAAACGCACCCGATCGGTACCGAAGTTCGGTACGTGCAGGATCTCTCGCGCTTCGCTGTCACAGCCCAGCTTGTTGGCAATCAGGCCACACTCCTGCTCGCTCGCCTCGATCACCACGGCACCGGCACCATCGCCAAACAGCACGGCGGTATCGCGGCGTGCCCAGTCCAGCAGGTAGGTGAGGCGCTCGGCGCCAATCACCAGCACCTTCTTCATCATGCCGGTTTGCACCAGCGAGGTTGCGACGGAGAGGGAGTAGACGAAACCGGTGCAGGCCGCGTTGAGGTCAAACACGGCGGCGTTGACGGCCCCGAGCTTCTTTTGCACAGCTGAGGCGGCGCTTGGCAGCAGGTTGTCCGGGGTGGCGGTGGCCAGGATGATGCCATCGAGATCGCTCGCTTCCAGACCGGCACAGGCCAGCGCGCGGCGACCGGCCAGGGTGGCGAGATCCGAAGTGCTGACGTGGGAGATCCGGCGGGCCTTGATGCCGGTACGCGGATAGATCCACTCGTCTGACGTATCCATGATGGTGCTGAGGTCATCGTTGGTCAGTACGGAGGGGGGCAGGCATTTGCCCCAGCCGGTGATATTGGCGTATTTCATCTTGTTACCGCTTCTCAAAGTGGATCGCCCGCGGGCGGAAAATCGTGCAATTATGCCGTACGAGACAACCACTGTCATCTTGTGGTCATGGTTATGTGCAGGGCGAGCGGCTGCGCCATCTGGCCGCAAAGGGCTGCAACATGCTGAACATGGCTGGAAATTTTGCTTAAAACGCGAGACTCGTCTGCCCTAAGATAGACGTTTCCCCCACCGATGAGGGTATCCCTTGCTCAGAGCCAATCTCAACCTGCTGCCCACCCTCAAGGTGCTGCTGGAAACCCGCAATATCAGCCGCGCCGCCGAGTTGCTGCACCTGAGTCAGCCCTCCATCAGCAAGCAGCTTGCCCAGCTGCGCAGCGAGTTTGACGACGAGTTGCTGGTGCGGGAGGGGCAACGCTGGCTGCTGACGCCGCGCGCCGAAGCGCTGGCCGCCCAATTGGCGGATTCTCTCGGTGCGCTGGAGCGGCTTTACGATGCGCCCGGATTTGACCCGAGCCGCTGCGAGCGGGTGTTTCGGCTCGCCTCCTCTGATTATGTGGCCCAGCATATCCTGCCCGATATCTGCGCCGCGCTCGCCAAAGAGGCGCCGTTGGCGGCGCTGGAGTACAGCCTGTGGGACAAGCGTCAGCTGCCGCAGCTGTGGCAGTCCGAGCTCGATCTGGTCTCCACCATCACTGAGCAGGTACCGGAGCAGATCCGCGGTCTGCATCAGGGGGAAGATCGGCTGGCGGTGCTGATGGGACGTCATCACCCGCTGGCAGGCAAGGCGCTGAGTCTCGATGACTATCTCGCCTGGCCCCACCTGCAGGTGAGCGGCGGTGGCGACAAGGACAGTCCGGTTGAGCAGGTGCTGGCGCCGCAGGGACTGAGTCGGCGCTGGTTTGCCAGGGTCCCCTTCTTTCAGGTGGCGGTGGAGGTGTTGCTGCGCACCGATTGCCTGATGACCACCCCTGCCCATATCGCCTGGCAACTCTCCTGCGGCCATGAGCTCACCTTTGTCGATCTGCCCTTTGCTACCCGTGACCAGCAGTATCATCTGCTGTGGCACCAGCGCCACCATCAGGATCCGGCCCACCGCTGGTTTCGCGAGCTGGCCTACCCCTTCCTGCGGGATCACCTGCAACGTACCGTCGGCGAGAGTCGCAAGCTGCTTGCTCTCGGCGGTTAGCCCAGTCAGTTGTGTGGCATCATAGCTATTAGTTATGGAATCTATTCATAACTTTCACTACTGGCATAATGGCTCAGCCCGTACCCTGAATGCAGGGCATCATATCGAGCACAAAAGAGGAAAAGTATGGAACTGACGAGTTGGCTGGCACTGGCCGCAATCTGCGTGATGGGCGCCATCAGCCCGGGGCCGAGTCTGGCGCTGATCATCCGCAACACGGTGCAGGGTGGGCAGGGGCACGGCGTCGCTACTGCGCTCGGACACGGCCTCGGGGTTGGTATCTATGCGCTGGTCACCGCGCTTGGCCTCTCCATCCTGATCACCCAGACCCCGATCCTGTTTGATCTGATCCGCTACGGCGGTGCTGCGTTTCTTGCCTGGCTTGGGGTGAAAGCCCTGCTGGCCAAGCCTGCCAATGGTGAAGCAAGTGAAGAGGTGCACCAGCTGCGTGGTCGGCAAGGCGCCTTTGAAGGTTTTATGGTGGCCTTCCTTAACCCCCAGCTAGCGGTTTTCTTTATCGCCCTGTTCAGCCAGTTTGTGCGGGCCGATACCGGCTGGAGCGAAGGGGGCATCATGATGCTCACCGCTGGCGGGATCGATGCCGTCTGGTACGTGCTGGTGGCGTTGGTGCTCTCGCGCGGGCCCGTACTGGCGTGGCTTAAAGCCAAATCCTTCGTGATTGATAAGGTCAGCGGGCTGGTGCTGCTGGGATTGGCCTTGAAGGTGGTGCTTTAGTCCTCTCGTGGACGATCTGCTGCTGGCACGCAAGGTGGTTATCTAATCCTGCATTTTGTGGATACCTTAAGCGGGATCAAGGCACGCAGGCGGTGAATGGGCTAGAGTAGCGGCCATTTGCTGTCCGCCCTGATCCCGAGACCATGCACCAGAACAAGCACCCTTTAAGCCACAACAACCGGTTGGAGCTGCTGGCTCCGGCCAAGAACCTCGCCTACGGCATCGAAGCCATCAACCATGGCGCCGATGCCGTCTACATGGGCGGCCCTGCCTTTGGCGCCCGCAGTGCGGCGGGCAACTCCCTCGAAGATATCGAAGCGCTGGCGCGCCACGCCCATCGCTTCGGTGCCCAGGTCTTTGTCGCCTTCAACACCTTGCTGCACGATCACGAGCTGGAGCAGGCGCGGCGGCTGACCCACCAGATCTACGAAGCGGGGGCCGATGCGCTGATTGTGCAGGACATGGGGCTGCTGGCGCTGGATTTGCCTCCCATCGCGCTTCATGCCAGTACCCAGACCGACAACCGCACACCGGAGAAGGTGAAGTTTTTGCAGGATGTGGGCTTCTCTCAGGTGGTGCTGGCGCGCGAGTTGTCCCTTGCGCAGATCCGCGAGATCAGCGCGGCAACCAACGTACAGCTGGAGTTCTTTATCCACGGCGCGCTCTGTGTCTCCTACAGCGGCCAGTGCAACATCAGCCACGCCCGTACCGGCCGCAGTGCCAACCGCGGTGAATGTGCCCAGCTTTGCCGTCTGCCCTGCTCGCTGCAAAAGCCGGACGGTGAAGTGCTGGTGGCCGACAGCCACCTGCTGTCGCTCAAGGATATGGATCAGACCGATAACCTGGAGGCCTTGATCGAGGCGGGCATTCGCTCCTTCAAGATCGAGGGGCGCCTCAAGGGGCTCGACTACGTCAAGAACGTCACTGCCTGGTATCGCAAAAAGCTCGACGCCATTCTCGACAGCCGCTCCGATCTGGTGGCTGCCTCGGCGGGTCGTTGCAGCTACAGCTTCGAGCCTGATCCCAAAAAGAGCTTCAACCGTGGCAGCACCGACTACTTCCTTAATGGCCGCCAGCAGGGGATCGACTCCACCAAGAGCCCGAAATACGTGGGTGAACCGCTGGGGCGCGTCACCAGAGTGACCAAGGATGGCATCGAGATCGACGGCAAGCAGGTCACCCTCAACAACGGCGACGGTTTGGGCTTCTTCAAGTCGAACAACGAGCTGGTGGGGATGCGCCTCAACAAAGTCGAAGGTAAGCAGTTACTCCTGTCAGAACGCATGCCGGGGCTGAAGGTGGGTACCGAAATCTACCGCAACCACGATCAAGCGTTCAGCAAGATGCTGGAGAAGGTGAGCGCGGATCGCCGTATCCGGGTCGATATGGTGCTGGCAGAGTGCGAGGAGGGCTTGTGCCTCACGCTTACCGATGAGCAGGGCATCAGTGCCGCGGTGACCCTGCCTTGTGACAAGCAGCCGGCCGACAATCCGGAGCGGGCGCTGCAACAGGCGCGCGACCAGCTTGGCAAACTCGGCAATACCCTGTTTGTGGCGCGCAAGATTGAGTTGGCATTCACTTACCCGCTATTCATCGCCGCATCACAGCTCAACGGGCTGCGCCGGGATGGCATCGCTGCGCTGGAGGTGGCGCGCGTGGCCAGCTACCAGCGCCCCGAGCGACGCATCGCCCTGCGGGATATCAGCTATCCCCAGCACCGCCTCTCCTATCTTGGCAATGTGCTGAACAGCGCCGCCGAAAAGTTCTTCCATGAGCACGGGGTGGAGCGTATTGCCCCCGCCTATGAGGCGAACAAGGAGGAGCGGGAAGTGGTACTGATGATCACCAAGCACTGTATCCGTTACAGCCAGAACCTCTGTCCGAACGAGGTGCCCGGTCTCAAGGCCGAGCCGCTGGAGCTCAAGATGGGTAAGGACACTTTCCGCCTGCGCTTTGACTGCAACCGCTGCGAAATGCATGTGATGGGAAGCTTGAAGAAGTGATTCCCGGAGTGTGGCTCTGTTAACTCAGCGTTAGTCAGCAAGAATTGAAAAAGCCCCGGAGTTTGGCTCCGGGGCTTTGCTTTTGGCGATTACTGCTGGAACTGCTCAGCTTCTTCCCGGCTTGGAATAGAGCTTTGCGCGCCCATACGGCTGACCGAGATGGCACTGGCACGGTGGGCAAAGAGCACGGCATCGCGCAGGGATTTTCCTTCACTCAGCGCAACGGTTAATGCGCCATTGAAGGTGTCGCCCGCGGCAGTCGTATCTTTGGCATCGACTCTGAAGCCCGCAATGATCTCCTTGATGCCATCGGCACTTTGCAGATAGGCTCCCTTCTCACCCAGTGTGATGATGACGTTTTTCACCCCTTTTTGCTGCAACAGGGTGGCGGCTGCCTCTGCGCTGGCGTGGTCAGTCACCTTGATACCGGTCAGGATCTCGGTTTCTGTCTCATTGGGGGTGATAAGGTCGACATAGGGGTAGGTCTCATCACTCAAGGCTTTGGCGGGTGCCGGGTTGATAATCACATAGGTATTCGCCAGGTGCGCCTCTTTGGCCGCCAACTCAACCCCTTCGATCGGTGTTTCAAGCTGCATCAGCAGATAGTCTGCCTGACGCAGGCTATCGAGTTGAGTGGTCACAAACTCTTTGGTCAGCATCGCATTTGCATTTGGGGCCACACTGATGCAGTTATTGCCCATCTCATCGACCATGATAAGGGCCAAGCCTGTGGCGACATCGCTCAGTTGAACCATTTTGCTGGTATCCATACCCGCTGTTTGATAATCCGCGATCAGCTGGTTGGCAAAATCATCTTTACCCAGGCAGGAGATAAAACTCAATTTGCCACCCAGCCGACTGACTGCCACAGCCTGGTTGGCCCCTTTTCCGCCGCGGGCGCTGAAAAATTCATAGCCGATGATGGTCTCGCCTTTTTTTGGCAGATGGGCGGATTTATTGACCAGATCCTGATTGGTACTACCCAGCACGACAATTTTATTATTCAACATGATAGATATCCTGTATTAAATGCTATTTGCGGCGATGATAAGAGCGATGCCGAGAATATAGAAAGCAAACATAGCGTTGATGAGCTTATTGGTTCCTTTCGGTGCGCTGGCAAATTCACGCCAGACAAAAACACCCCAAATAACGGCGATCATGGTGGCGCCTTGGCCAAGGCCATAAGAGATGGCGTAGCCAGCCGGACCAGAAGCCAAAATGCTGAAGCTCATGCCGATACTCCAGATAATGCCACCCAGAATACCGACTGCGTGTTCTTTGACGGTCCCTTTGAAGTAGTCGCTACCATTAATGACCGGGCCAGAGATAGGCTTCTTCATCATGATGGTATTCCAGACAAAACTGGAGAGGAGTACGCCAATGGCAAAGAAGACCAGGGCAGAATAGGGGGTGAGCAATCCGGCTGCAGGTGCAGAGAAATCACTTGCCATGGAGGCAGCGACAAAGCGGTAGAACCAGCCCATGACCACACCGGCAATGATGGCGGTGATCAAGCCACGCATTTTGGCGCTCTGTTGTTGTTTGAGTCGACCATAAGCGATGGCGGTCAATATAATTGCAACAGTGACACACGCGACGCCGATAAAGAGCACATAGGGCTCACCAACCGGTACCGCCAGATAGTTTACGATGACGCCAAGCACCAGTGCGATCCCCACACCAACCGGGAATGCAACGGCCATCCCTGCCAGTGCAATCGCGGCAACCAGCAAGATGTTACCCAGGTTAAAAATTATGCCGCCCAGGATTGCCAACCCGAAATTTTGCCAATCGGCTTGCTGCAAATCGGCAACAAAATGGCGACCTTCATCACCTGAAGAGCCTAAGGTAAATGCCAGCAACAAGGTAAACAACAAAATGCCAATGGAATAATCCCAATAATACAACTGGAATGGCCATTTTTTTTCATCGACCAACTTGGTTGTGTTGGCCCAAGAGCCCCAACATATCATGGTAATAATACACATGATAATGGCAATGGAATAAGAGTGAATAACCAGCATGAACACCTCTGTCTAGAATGTTAAAATAAACCTTTCAGGTCAGAACACCTGTGATTTATATTATTGTTGCTACTACATTTGATTTTTTGATAATCTTGCTTGAACGAGAGTAATATCAGGCATATTTGATGCCCCGCGACGCTCCACTTTTAATGAGGCAAATGCGTTGGCAAATATCAAGGCATCTTCAATTGATTTGCCATTGGCGATAGATGCGGCAAGCGAGCCATTAAATGAGTCACCGGCACCACTACTATCAATAACGGCAGCTTTATGGCCAGCCAAGTGGATATGGCGGTGCCCATTAAAGTAATGACAGCCCTTATCACCCAGAGTAATAATGACGTTTTTAACGCCAAGATTATAAATTTTTTCTGCAGCCAGCCTGGCCGATTCATTATCCTTGATGACCAGCCCCGACAAATCGGATGCCTCGATCTCATTGGGGGTTATTATATCGACAAATGGCAGGATTTTTTTTACACACTCATTGTATGGCGTCGGGTTGAGAATGGTCGTTGCACCACATTTTTTGGCATATGTTATAGCGAGCGACATAATGTCGAAATTGTTTTCCAGTTGTGTCAAAAAGACACGGCAATCACGGATGGAGTCAAGATCATGGATAATATCATCTACAGTGATATGACTGTTGGCACCCAAGTTTATTGCAATTTTGTTCTCGCCAGTGGGCTGTGATACCAGAATAACGGCATTACCCGTTGGATGTTCCGGATCTTCAAGAATATTCAATGATGCAATATTAGCATTGGCGAGATAGTTCTTCGCTCTATCTGCAAAGAGATCCTGACCAACTTTGATCGTCAGATGCACATGATCATTGATTTTTGCAGCTGCAATTGCCTGGTTTGCCCCTTTGCCACCACCATAATATTTAGTCGAGTGCGCCAACACACTTTCACCCACTTTGGGGAACTCGTTGACTTCCAATACGATGTCAATATTGAATGAGCCCAATATATAGATATCTGGGGAGGTGACACTGGCAGTGTTGGTAACCGGGCCTCGCCATGCTCTGGTGAGGGCAGGAGTCTCAAGCAGAGTCGATATATTGTTGATTGATGTTGATTCAAAATAGATGTTGTCATCATGTCGGAGTAATTTGGCTCCGCCATAGAACATCTCACAAATGTGCTTGTCAGCTAATGCTTGCAAATCATTACGGATAGTTCTTTCGGTGACAGAAAAAGTGCCGGCCAACGCTTTTACACTGACTTCTTTATCGAGGATCAAGCGTGTTTTGATCAGGCGTTGTCGGTCATTTTTATTCATTAAGTAACGTGTCGCTAGAAGTCATGTAATGGCTTTGGTTGTCAGTATAATACTAAGCGAGAGCGGGGCAAAAATGAATGGCAATCACACTTGATTATCCATAACGGAAAAGAAATTTCCGTTTCAACTGTTGCTGCCTCGTGTTGTCATGGTGATCAATTGTTGCGCCTTTGCGGAAAGATGGCGGCAGTTATGCTTGCGATGTTATTTTATTTGGCGGCACAAGAGCTTTCACTGCAGTTGTGCAGTTGATATGACGACGAGGCGTCGGGTCAGAGGTATTGTGGCAGTCATCATTCATTGTCGCATATTAGGCGTGAAAGCGATGGCATATATATTGTCCTGATATTGCCACTCTTGTTAATTGTCGGGTGAAGGATAGTCATTCAGGCTGTTCATAATGAGTAAACAAGTCATTTATGTCAGCATGTTAAGGCATGAATATGTTTATTTTTTGGGTAACAGGTGACGATTGAAGTTGGTGGTTATCAAGCGGCTGCTGGCGATGTGAATTTGCTGAAAAATGATGTTGTTAGCCATGATTTCAACCATGGCTCGACCCACCGGCCGAGGGCGTGTCGAGTGTCCATTCCCCAGCAGTGAATATGCACACAATTTCAAGCGCGATAGCAGTGGGTTGGTTTTTAGTCTGTCGATAGCGCATTACGCTGAGAGCTCCCTTGGCGGGATCACTCCCCTTATGCCCTTGTTCCGATTAGTCGTGACTGGCCCTTTGCGATTCGAAAGCGTCGCATGTCGTTGAACCACCTTCGCCTTTCTCCAGCGCCAACAGCGCTTTTTTAATCTCCAATCCCCCCGCATAGCCGGTCAGGCAGCCGTTTTGGCCGATCACCCGATGGCAGGGAACGATGATCGTGAGCGGATTGCGGCCGTTTGCAGCGCCCACTGCCCGCACTGCATCGGGTTTGCCGATGGCGCGGGCAATATCGCTGTAGCTGCGGGTTTCGCCATAGGGGATGTCGCACAGCGCTTGCCACACTGCTTGCTGAAAGGCGGTGCCGTGGGCGGCAAGGGGCAGGGAGAAGCGCTGCAAGCGACCGGCAAAATAGGCGTCAAACTCGGCGAGGAAGGGGGTCAACGCCCCGCTATCTTGCTGCCAGCCACTCATATCGGGTAGTGCCCGCAGGCCCGCCACAAAGTCCACGTGCACCAGACCAGATTCATTGATGGCGACCAGTAGATCGCCGCTGCGGGTCGGCAGGATATCGTAGCGGATCATGGAGTTATCTCCTGTTGTTGGTTATCTGACTGTTTTTCGTGGCCGGTGGCATGGATCAGCAAATTGGGCGCTTCACTCATGGCATGCCACAGCCAGCTGGCCGCATAGCTGCGCCACGGCTGCCAAGCTGCACTCTGTGCCAACACCTCTTTCACCGGCAGCTTGGCGCCGCCTCCGAGCGCCTTTTGCAGCACCAGATCGGAGGCGGGGAAAGCATCGGTATCCAGCCCGCAGCGCAGCCGCCAATAAGAGACTGTCCAGGGGCCTATGCCCGGTAGCGCCAGCAACTGCTCGTCACTGGCCGTAGTGAGGGTCAGCTCGCCGCTGGCCAGTGCCTGCGCCACTCCCCGCAGGGTGCGAATGCGGCTATCCGGCATGCCGATGCCGTCGAGATCGAGCTCGCACAACTGGGCAGGGGTCGGCAGTTGCGCCACCCCGAATTGCGCCTCGGTGCGGGCCACCAGTCGCCCGAGCAGGGTGATGGCCCCCTTGACCGAGACCTGCTGGCCGACGATGGCGCGCAGCATCACCTCGTACTCGTCCCAGCCACCCGGCAGCCGTACGCCGGGCCAGCGCCCCTGCAAACGGGCGAGCAGCGGATCCTGACCGAGCAGATCGCCGATCCGCTGCATGTCGGCATCGAGATCCCACATCCGGCGCACCCGATAGAGCAGATCAGGCAGCGCCGCGAGCGGTAGATCATGGACGGTAAGTTGCAGGCTGTGCCCCTTGCCCTGCGCGATGCGCACCAGTGCGACCTGATCGCCGACCCGGTAGCGCCGCTCATACACCTCACCATCTACCTGCTCCAGACCCGGGATCGCCCGCAGCCGGTAGAACGCCAGCATGGCCGCCACGTCATACGGGGGGCGATAGGGCAGTTGCAGGGTCAGGGTTGCGCCGCGCGGCTCCGAGTGCATGTGTGCTGTCGCGTCATCGTGTGCCTCTTGTTGGCGCAGGGTGCGCGGGGCCAGCCCGTAGGCGTTGAGCCAGGCATCATTGAAGCGGCGGATGCTGGCAAAACCGGCGGCAAACGCGATGTCGGTGATCGGCAGCCCGGTTTCGGTCAGCAGCCGTTTTGCGAGCAGCAGGCGGCGCGTCTGCTCCACCTGTTTTGGCGAGGCGCCGAGGTGCTGCTCGAACTGGCGGCGCAGGGTGCGTTCGCTGATCCCAGCTTCTGCGGCCAGTTCGGCGAGCGTGCCGTCAGCCAGCTCGCCGCGATCGATGCGCGCCAGCAGACGTGCCAGTTCAGCAGGCAGATCGCCACTGGCGGCGGGGGCAAGCTCAGGGCGGCAGCGCAAACAGGGGCGCAGCCCATACTGCTCGGCGGCTGCGGCGCTTTGGAAGTAGCGCACATTGTGCTCGTGCGGCGGCCGTGCCGGGCAGACAGGTCGGCAGTAGATGCCGGTCGAGATGACGCCGGTAAAAAAGCGGCCATCGAAGCGTGCATCACGGGCGAGTCGTGCGGTGTGGCACTGTTCGCGGCTGAGGGCGTTGATCACCTCATCTTTTGACGACTCTGGGCTTGGCTTCGCATTCATGGCGTGGCGGCTTTGCTTGGGAACATGGCAAAGAGAGTAAGGGGGCGCGGGGGTTGTGACTAGCCAGAAACGGACAGGGATAGCAAAAATCGGCCGCAGGTTTTTTTACTCTTCTTGGTTTCATGCTCCGCCCCACTTCTATCCATGTGGCGCGGTGCGGCAGGGCGCCGCATAACGGACGGGCCGGGAGCGCGATGGGATCAACTTTATTTGCTTGGCGAGATTAGTGGCGGCGAATAGTGCTTAAAAATTAATAACAGATCACATAATTATCTTTTTTACATTGAGCGTGGTGATTTTGTGTTGTTCAATCGAGTCAGTTAATTTTTTGTGATTATTAAGTCATCACCTCTGCGGCCCAGGGCCGACCAATAACAACAACACTTGCCAAGGATGATAAGTGAACGACTGTACGGCATGGCCCCATTGCCGGGGGGTTAGTCTGATCGAGTTGTTGATCGCCATGACGGTTGTCAGCATTCTCGCGGCCATCGCGTTGCCAGCGTATCAGGGTTATCTGCAACAGGGACGCCGTTACGAAGCGCAGCAGCAACTGCTGGAGCAGGCGCTCGCCCTCGAGCGTATCTATACCCAACAGGGCCGTTATCCCGACACGTTTGCCACCCCTTCCAACACAGATTTCTACCAATTCAGCTACAGCCAGCAAGACGCTGGCGACTACCTGCTCAAAGCCATTCCAACGACGCGACAACCGGACGAGTGCGGTACTCTGACCCTCGATCAGACTGGTTATCGCGCGGCCAATCGTCATGACTGCTGGGGATCATAAGATGAACGTGCGCGGATTTACCCTGATTGAGTTGATGATCACGGTCGGCATCGCCGCCATCTTGCTGCTGGTCGGGGTGCCCTCCATGAGTCAGCGCCTCGCGGCTGAACGGCTCGATCGCAGTGCGACCGAACTCGCGTCCGCTTACCGTTTTGCCCGCAGCGAAGCGGTCAAGCTGACCCTGCCGGTGGTGCTGCAGGGCAGCGAAAACGGTGGTTGGGAGGTGATGGCCGACAGCAAGTTGCTGCGTCAGGCGGCGGCCCCCGGCGGCGGCGTGGTGATCAAGCCGTTTGACCCCATCCAGATCGCGCCAACCGGCAGCAGCAGCCGCGCCGAGATTATCCTGGCCAATCGCCTCGGTGATCAGCGGGTACTCTGCGTGGCCCCGAGCGGCCAGCTGCTGCAAGGGAGCTGCTCATGAGACACGCCGCTCCTGCTCGCCAGCAGGGTTTCAATCTGGTGGAGATCATGGTCTCCATGGTGTTGGCGGTGATGGTGTTTCTCGGCCTTGCCAAGGGGCAGGTGGTCTCGTTGCAGCAGGCGCACTACAGCTTGCAGAGCACGCTGGCCACCATAGAGGCGAGCAACAGCGTGGAGCAGATCTGGAGCTCGCTGTGCGAAGTGCAGCGCAAGCCGGAGCGGTTCACCCAGGCCGATTTTCTCAAGCGGTTCACCCTGCAGGATGGCCACCGGCTGGTGCTGCCCAACCGCTACAGCGACAACTTTGTGGTCGCTATCGAGTGGCAGGATGAGCGGGTCTCCGGTGCCAAGCGGGTGGAGTTGAACGCAGGATTTCCACCCCTATGCTGAGCGTCCCCTCCCGACAGCGAGGCGTCAGTCTCGTCGAGCTGATGATCTCCATGGTGCTCGGTCTGATGCTGATGCTGGCGATTTTTGCCGGTTACGCCCCGATCAAGAGCACGGTCGAGCAGAGCAAGGCGCTGGAGCAGGCGAACGAGGTGCTGCGCTTTGCCACCCTCACCTTTACCAACAGCATCAAGCAGGCGGATCAGCTGATAGCCGTCACCCCTGATCGCCTGACGCTGGCCTTCAAGGTGGAGGGGGGCAGTCAGGTGCTCTCCTGCCTTGGCAACCAGAAAACCGCCGATTTTACCGAGCAGTACCGCTTCACGCCGCCGGTACTCAGTTGCGATGACGGGGATGGCCCGCGCCTGTTGCTGGCGCATCTTCAGGATCTTGAATTCGGCCAGCAGGGTGCGCTGGTCAATATCCGCATCTTGCCCGAAGGGCTGCCGAGCTTTCTGGCACCGGGGGTAGAGGTGCAGGTGGCACGCCGCAAGGCGGTCTGGGCGGCAGCGCTGGCCACATCCGGTGCCAACGCCACAGCAGGGGGAGCGGGATGAACAAGGGATTGCAGGGACAGCGGGGAGCCGTGCTGCTGGTAGTGCTGGTGGTGAGCCTGCTGTCGAGTCTGCTGGTGTTTACCAGCATTCAGGAGAACCAGTTGCAGACTCGCCTGAGCGGCAATTTTCACAAGAAGATCAATGCGCAACTGAGTGCCGAGCAGGGGATGAACGACAGTTATCGCGCCCTGCATCAGGCGCTCGGCGCTGAACCGCGCATCGAGTGGGATCAACTGGTGCAGAAGGTACCTGGCAAGGGCGAAGGGGCTATGGCGGGCAGCCGCTTTAGCATCGATCAGCTGGATGCCGCCACCGACAGCAAGCTGGCGTTGCAGAGTAATGGCCGCTATCTGGAGGGAAATGCCAGTCTCAACGCGCTGTTTGCCCTCAAGCGCGAGCCGGGCAATCTGGTTTTTCAGGATTCGGTGGTGGCGTGCGAAGGGCTGAGCCTCTCCGGCAGCGGTTTTATCGACAGCTATGATTCGCGCAAGGGCAGCTATGGCGGCACCAACATCAACCAGAATGCCAAGGTGGCGACCGTCAGCGATAAGGCTAATGTGGTGCTCGACGGCAATTCGCCGATTTGGGGAGATGTGCGAGCGACCGGGGCCGTGACCCTCAACGGATCTTCACCCATCTCCGGCAACGTGAATGCAGGGAGCGACGTCATTATCTCCCCCTCTTCGGACAAGATTGTCCGGGTCTCCGGCAATGTGAAAGGGGGCGGTAGTTTGACTTTGAAAGGGGGGCGCATCGGTGGTCAGGTGGCGGTCAATGGCAATGTCTCCATGGATTGGGGCACCAGTATCGACAGCGGCAAGCTCAGTTATGGCGGTGCGGGCAGTTTCAACGATCAGGCGAACCAGAAGTATCTGGATCCCCAATACCGAACTCACCCCCAGCTGCCACCGGTGGTCGGGCAGGTGTGTGACCCGCTCAACGTGGCGGCGCTGCCCAAATCCCCCAAGCTTGCCAATCTGCCGCCTAATGGCCCGCTGACGCTGGGGGCCACTCAGCAGATGGTGCTGACCACGGATCCCTCCACCGGTTCGGTGACCAGCAGCAACCAGAGCAAGCCCGGGCTGCCGCTGCCCGGCAAGGGGGAGTTGTTTGGCAAGGAGCAGACGGTATACAAGCTCGACAGCCTCAATATGGGGTCGGACGCCAAGCTCACCATCAAGGGGGATGTGGTGCTGCTGATCGGCAAGGATTTCACCATGGGGGGCAGCAACCAGTTGACGGTCGCGCCCGGCAGCAGCCTGACCCTGATCGTCAGCGGCAAGATCGATCTCGGGGCCGGATCCGAGGTGACGGCAGCCAAACAGGGGCTGACCGCTGGCGGTACGCCCGCTATCTCCATCTATTCCGCTTACAACGGCAAGGATGGGGTCAAGCTGTCGGGCAATACGCCGCTCTATGCCGCCCTCTATGCCCCCCTCACCGAGATGAAGATCAGCGGTAGCGGCGGTCTGTACGGGGCGGTGCGAGCCAAGCATTTGACCGAGAGCGGAGCGGGCGGGGTGCACTATGACGAGGCGTTGGGCATGGCGGATATGGGGGACGATCAGGGGCCACCCCCGACACTGGCACTGCGGCAGTGGCACTTTGTGCAGTGAGGCTGGCGAGGCGCTAAAAAGGATCGAACGGGGCGCACAACTGTGAGAAGGTGGAGATCTGTCCATCCAGCTGTTCACTATTGAGGAGTGCTCCATGCCAGGCCCCGCTCGCGCCGGCGCCCTGATCTATGCCAAGGATCCGGGCCTGCTGACCCACTTTTACCGTACTCTGCTGCAGATGGTGGTCTGCAGTCAGGATGAGCAGATGGTGGTGCTGGAAAACAGCGATATCCAGCTGCTGATCCATGCCATTCCCGAACCTTATGCCGAGCAAGTCGTTATCAAAAGGCCCCCGGAACTGCGGGAAGAGGGGGCCATCAAGCTGTTCTTCACCGTTTCCAGCCTCGCCTGGGCGGAAGCGAAGGCGGCGGATCTCGGCGGCGGCCTGCTGCCACAGCAGTGGACGGGGCCCGGCTTTGTGGTGCGCAATGCCTTTGACCCGGAGGGCAATATCCTGCAACTGCGTGAGTTGCTGGGTTCCCCTGATCCCCTCTGAATCCTCTCTTTTTGCAGCATTGTGGTGATGGCGTGCGGTGGCATAAACCACCCAAAAGATGAACCGCCATAAAAACGGGGCCCTGTAGTGGTCAACTAAAAAGGGCCCCGTTCTGCTGTTAGCTTGCTGCACTTATCACTTCAGATAGCGCTGTTCCAGATGCTGGCGCAGCCAGTGCGGGTTGAGCGCTTCACCGGTGGCGCGGCGCACCAGCTCATCGGTGCTGTGCAGGCTCCCCTGTGACCAGATGTTGCGTCCGAGCCAGCCGAAGATCTCCGGCAGACGGCCCGCCGCGATCACCTCACCCATGCTGCCCAGCTCTTTCTCGAGGGCAAAGCGCAGTTGGGCGGCATACATGGCGCCCAGGGTGTAGCTGGGGAAGTAGCCAAACGAGCCGTCGGTCCAGTGAATATCCTGCATGCAGCCATTGCGGTAGTTGCCCTTGGTGGAGAGCCCCAGCCACTGCTGCATCTTGGCATCCCACAGATCGGGGATGTCGGCCACCTCGATCTTCCCTTCCACCAGATCGCGCTCCAGCTCGTAGCGCAGGATGACGTGGGCCGGATAGGTCACCTCGTCCGCATCGACCCGGATAAAGCCCGGCTCGACCCGGCTGTAGAGCTTGGCCAGATTGTCCGGCGCAAACGCCGCCTGCTCGCCGAAGTGGTGACGAATGCGTGGCGCCAGCAGTGCGAGGAAGGCCGGATGATGGCCCAGCTGCATCTCGCAAAACAGGCTCTGACTCTCGTGGATCGCCATGGAGCGCGCTTCGGCTACCGGCTGACCCAGCAGATGGCGCGGCAGCCCCTGCTCGTAACGGGCGTGACCGGTCTCGTGCACTATGCCCATCAGGCTGGAGACAAACTCCTGCTCGTTGTAGCGGGTGGTGATCCGCACATCGGTCGGCACGCCACCACAGAAGGGGTGACTGCTCACATCGAGGCGGCCGTGGGCGAAATCAAAGCCGAGTAGCCCCATCACCTCCTGACCGAGCGCCTGCTGGGTCGTGATAGGGAAGGGGCCTTGCGGCAGCAGCAGGGCATCACCCTTCTGCTGCTCGCTCACGGTCTGAATAAGGTTCGGTAGCCAGCTGGCCAGATCGCCGAAGATCTGATCGAGCCGCGCGCTGGTCATGCCCGGCTCATAGAGGGCCAGCATGGCGTCGTAGGGGCGCACGCCAAGCGCATCGGCCCGCAACTGCGCCACTTCACGGGAGAGTGTCACCACCTCCTCGAGATTGGGGGCAAAACCTGCCCAGTCGTTGTTCTTGCGCTGGCTGCGCCAAGCGTGCTCGCACTTGCTGCCAGCGAGCGATAGCGCTTCGACCAGCTCACCGGGCAGCAGGCTGGCATCTTGCCACTGGCGCTTGATCTCGCCGAGATTGGCCCGTTGCACTTCATCGAGCGGCTCGCTCTCGGCCTTGGCAATCCAGTCGCCCAGCTCGGGGGCGGTGCGCTTCTGGTGGATCAGCAGACCGAGTTCCGCCATCGCCTCGGCGCGGGCGTTGTTGCCCCCCTCCGGCATCATGGCCGCCTGATCCCAGCCGCAGATGGCGGCGAGGTGGCTAAAGCGGTGGATCTGCTGCTGATGTTGTTCAAGCTTTTGATATGACATGGGATTGTCCTTGTTATCGTCCCTGATGGTATGCCGCCCCGTACCTGGCATGATCGGGGCCGATCGATGCTAACACCGCGGCTGTATAGTTGACCACCATCATGCAGGCGGGCCAAAGGCGTGGGGGCGAGAGGCGGATTAGCCGAGCCGCTTCTGGTGCCGTTCGCGGTTTTCCGCTTTTTTGCGTTCGCTTTTACGCAGCAGCACGTATAGAGCACCGCTGCCGCCGTGGCGACGCTCGGCGCTGTGGATCGCCATGACGGCGGGCAGTTGCGGCAACCAGGCGCTCACATAGCTTTTCAGCAGGGCGCGCGGGGTGCTGCGCTCCCCCTTGCCGTGCAGGATCAGCAGACAGCGGATATCCCGGACTTCACAATCCGCAATGAACTGCACCAGCGTCTGGCGCGCCTCATTGAGGGTTTTCTGGTGCAAGTCCAGGCTCGCCTGCAGCTCGTATTTGCCGAGCCGCAGCTTCTTGTAGACCCCCTCCTGCACCCCATCGCGCTTGAAGCCGACGATCTCGTGCGGATCGCGCATCTCGATGGCCTCCATGGTGAGGTGGTCGAGGGCGAGTTGCTCGGCGGTGGCAGCCTGACGGCGTGCGAGCTGTGCCTCGGTCGGGGCTGATTTGGCCGCCTGGGGATGGATGTTGTCGCTGCGAATGGGCCGCACGTCGGCCACTTCATTCATGAATAGCGAGAGTTCGTCGTTATGAGACACGGCAGGCTCCCCATAAGAAAAAGTGGGGGCCATTATAACGGCCGCAACCGACACAGAAAACGGGGAAAGGGGGAGGGGTATAAGAGGGAGAGCCGCATCGAAACCGGTGCGTTCTGGCCCGGGAATCACTATCGCGAACCATAAAACAGCACAGGCGGTCAGCGTGGGCTGCCGCCTGTGGTCAGAGGATTATTTGCCCTCTCTGGGTTGTGCAGAAGGGGTTTGCTGTGAATGGGGCGGTTGTGAGTGCATCACCTTGTAGATGAAGTAGGCCGCGTAGGAGCTTATCAGCAAGAAGGTGCCGATAATCACCAGCATCGACATCAATCCCACGCTGTTGCCAAACATCAGGTCCAGCCAAAAGTCCATTTTATTGCTCCTGTCACCCGGTTGATGATAGGCATGATAAATACCTCTTTGTCCCGTCCGGGATGATCCCGATCAACTCCCTTGCAGGTTGTTTAATGACCAGTGCGATCTGTGATCGTTCTCACTGGACTCCTTGTTCCTGAGCCTGCCGCGGGCCCGGGGTGGTGAGCGGGGTAATGTGCCACCCCTGCTGCTCCAGCAGTGCCAGTAACCCCTGTTCACCGTAAAGGTGCAGGGCACCTACCACGATAAAGCTCTCGTTGGGCAGGGTGGACCATTTCTTCAACCAGTTGTGGTTGCGCTTGGCCAGCAGGGTCTGCTCCATCCAGCTCTGTAGCGCGGGTGGGGCCATCTCCTCCTTGAGCAGATTGATCAGGGTCGCCTCATCCCCCTGTTGCCACGCCTTCATCACGGCGGCGAACCCGCTCTCCAGCATTGGCAGCTCATCCAGGGTGCTGGCGAGCATCAGGGTCTGGTTGTCACCCACGCTGGCCAGATAACCCAACTGCTCCAGCAGGGTTTCAAAGCCCACTACCGGCTTGCCCTCTTTGGCGGCCCGGGTGGCAAAGTGCTGGTCTATCCCGAGTTCACTCTTGAAATCGGATCGGGCCATGGCGGCCTGGGTCAGGGTAATGGCGGCAAACCAGGGGCGCAGGGTGGCGAGGGTCGCCTCGTCGATGCCATAGCGGGCTCCCGCCATCAGGGTGCGTTGATAGAGCTCGGCAGGCAGATGATCCTTGAGGGTTTTACCATCCACCAGTCGGGTGAGGGAGCCGGTTTGTTGCCACTGATCCGGCGTGATGCTGTTCATGTCCACCTCCATTACCAGAGTGCGGCTCTGCAGCCAGGCGCGCTCCACCGGCTCAGGCAGAGGATAGAGGGTTGGTTTGCCCGCATGGATGGAGCCCAGCAGCCAGTGCTGCTGGTTGCCTTTGCTCACCCGATAAAATGCGGGATCGGCAAAGGCGTGCAGCGGTAGCAGCAGGCAGAGCAGGAAGGCAAAGAGGGTGCGATGAAATCTCATGGGGATCCTTAATGTGCGCCGGGTGACTTCTCTTGCTGGCAATAACTCCTATGATAAGTCCTCATTTCAGATAACCAAGAGGTTTGCCATGCCCCATCTTCGTTTTCGCGCCGTGACGCTCGATACCCTGCAACAGGTGAGCGGCCCGCTGCTGGCCGAGCTTTGCGAGCTGACCGGCGGCAAGCCGGAGTTTGTCACCATGGAACGGGTGGAGAGTTGCTGGATACGCAACGGCGAGCCAGAGGCGGGTTTTCCGTTTGTCGAGCTGCACTGGTTCGAACGGCCGCAGGAGATGCAGGACGCAGCCTCGCGCCTTATCACGCGCCATCTGAAACAGGTGCTGGGGGAGCAGACCTATGTGGTGGTGCAGGTGATCCCCCTGGTCAAGAGCGCCTACTACAGCAATGGCGAGCACTATTGAGTCAGCCGGGGCGTAGGGCTGGAATTCGTCGCGGATCAGGCCGATTTGGCCAGCAATTTGTCGAGCCAGCGAGTGGGCAATACCCGTCGCAGGAAGGCAAACAGCCGGGTCGGAGTGGTCACCGGATAGCGCGCTTTGGGATGGGCGTGGCTCAGTGCATGGAGCAGCGGCGGGATGCAGGCGTCGCTGGAGAGGGTAAAGCCGCTGGTGGCCCCCTCTTTTTCCAGCCGCGTCAGGGTCTGGCGGTAGGCCGACTGATGACGGCTCTGGGCCGGATCGATGTGGCGCAAGAAGGCGCTGCGGGCATTGGCACGAAAACGGGTATCGATGGGGCCCGGTTCAATCAGGCTGATATGTACCCCGCTGCCCGCCAGTTCGAGGCGCAGGGTGTCGCTATAGCCTTCCAGCGCAAACTTGCTGGCGTTGTAGGCGCCGCGATACTTCATGGCAACCAGCCCCAGTACCGAGCTGTTTTGCACTATCCGGCCCTCTTTGGCCTCCAGCATCGGCGGCAATACCTGCCTGATCAGATGGTGCCAGCCAAACAGATTGGTATTGAACTGCTCCTTGAGCGCCTCGGTGGGCAGATCTTCCAGTGCCCCAGGTTGGCCATAAGCGCCGTTGTTGAACAGGCCATAGAGGCGCCCGCCCGCCAGATGGAGCGCCGCACTGGCGCCCAGTTCGATGGAGGCGGGATCCGCCAGATCCAGCTGTACCGCCAGTAATCCCTGTTGCTGCAGACGGGTCACATCTTCCGCCTTGCGCGCCGAGGCGATCACGGTAAAACCGTGCTGGCCCAGCGCCTGTGCGGCGGCGAGGCCAATACCGCTGGAACAACCGGTGATCAGAACAAAACGGGGCATGATGGCGTCCTTGTAACAGCTGACAGAAGCGTGCAGGCAGGTGTGCGGATAAAACCCTTATCCGGCTCGCATGTTAGCCTGCCCACCGGAAAAAAGAAAACCGGGCCAAGTGGCCCGGTTTGCTGACATCGTATTGCCTGATTACATGATGGTAAACGGAGCAATGATGTGGAACTTGACGTCACGTTCGGAAGTAAACATGTTCGGGTAATACCAGCTGCCCAATTCGTCTTGTTTGTTGTTGTAATCGGTGAAGTGCAATTTGAACAGGGTACCTTTCAACTTGCCATCTTGTACTGTGTACATGACGTCGAAGTTAGCTGCCCACTCTTTACCGTCAACACGAGTGCTGTTGCCATTTTCGGCATCCCAGCCGTAAGCACCAGATACACCGACAGTCCAACCTGGCGCACCAACCAGGTCATCCAGCGAACGAGTTACACCAGCAAACAGTGCTTTCTCGTTGTTTTCGTTCCAGTCTGAGCGGGAATCCCACCAAATTTCGTTGGCCCCCTGAGAGTTTGCATAACCAGTGGTCAAACGAGGCAGATAGTTACCCAAATCGCCCTCCGCCTTGGTCCACAGACCTTCCAGACGGAAACCGTAAGGACCCATGGCCCAAGAGGCAGTCAATGCTTGTTGCCATGCCAGACCGTTGTAGTCACTGTTATCGGTTTCAGAACCGTAGAACTGGTAGCTGGTGGAGAGGCCGCCCAGTACGTCAAACTTGTGAGCCAGTTTGAAGTGATAGCTATCCATATAGCCTTCGGACTGACCAAATGAACCGGTCACGGCAGTGCCATTTTCGAAGGTGTAACGAGCAGCTAAACCGTGGATATAGTCGATGCTATTTTCATCGTTAAATGCAGTGCTGCCTGCATACATAGACTTTTTGGAGAAGCCAGCGGTCTCTTTAAACCATGGGGCTTTGTATTCATCGGCAATTGCGTAGGTGAGGTAGAGACCACCGAAGTTGCCTTCGACTTGACCACCACGATAGGTACCCGGTTGATAGGACCAGTTAACACCAATTACACCTGGAACGTATAACTGTGTATAACCACCTTTAGCGGTAACACTGTCACCCAATTTAAATTTCAGTGCTGCGTTAGAAAGGCTAAATCCACCCTCCGCAACGCCATCCATTTTATCGCCCCATTTTTTACCAATGAAGCTGAACTCGTTTTCTTCGTTAACACCATTACTTTCATCGATGGAGAGATCGTAGGCACCGAATCCACCCAGATCCAGACCGATAAAGTTCCATGCATAACCCGAGTTAAAGTTCAGTGCGGCTTGAGCTGTACCATGGCTAAGATTGGAATGATATTTTCCATCGCCAGATGCACCACCTTGGATACGCTGACGGTCACGCTGGAAGTAGAACAGACCACCGGTCAGTTTGGAGTCTTTGACGAAGGTTTCATAGGACTGGCCGTAATCCGGGCTCATCATATCCTGAGC
>NZ_JRGK01000068.1 GCF_000764645.1 Aeromonas finlandensis | reverse complement strand
GTGCGCATCGTCATCAACAACCAGGTCGGTTTCACCACCTCCTATATCCGTGACCTGCGCTCCACCGAATATTGCACCGACATCGCCAAGGCGGTGCAGGCGCCGGTGCTGCACGTCAACGGGGATGATCCACAAGCCGTGGTGCTGGTGACCCAGATTGCGCTGGATTACCGCAACACCTTCAAACGCGACGTGGTGATCGAGCTGGTCTGCTACCGTCGTCACGGTCACAACGAAGCGGACGAGCCGAGTGCGACCCAGCCGCTGATGTACCAGAAGATCAAACAGCACCCGACCCCGCGCAAGATCTACGCCGATCAGCTGGTGGCCGAGGGATGCGTCAGCCAGGAGCTGGCGACCACCCTGGTCAACGAGTATCGCGAGACTCTGGATCGCGGCGAGAGGGTGAGCAAAGAGTGGCGGCCGATGGAGCTGCACTCCGTCGACTGGACACCGTACCTCGGTCACGACTGGGCGATGAACTATGACAGCACCTTGCCGCTGGATTACCTCAAATCCCTCGGCGAGCGGGTGAGCCAGTATCCGGCGACCCATGTGCTGCAGCGTCAGGTCGAGAAGATTTACGAAGACCGTCGTCTGATGGCGGCGGGCGAGAAGCTGCTGGATTGGGGCTTTGCCGAGACCCTGGCCTACGCCACTCTGGTGGACAAGGGTTCCCGCATCCGCTTTACCGGTGAAGACTCCGGCCGTGGCACCTTCTTCCATCGCCACGCCGTGCTGCACAATCAGGCTGATGCCAGCACCTACACCCCGCTGTGCAACCTGCACGACGAGCAGGGGCCGTTCGAGATTTACGACTCGGTGCTGACCGAGAACGCGGTACTGGCCTTTGAATATGGCTACGCCAGCGCCGAGCCAGCTGGCCTCACCATCTGGGAAGCCCAGTTCGGCGATTTCGCCAACTGCGCCCAGGTAGTGGTGGATCAGTTCCTCTCCTCCGGCGAGCAGAAGTGGGGCCGGATGTGCGGCCTGACCATGCTGCTGCCGCACGGTTACGAGGGGCAGGGGCCGGAGCACTCCTCCGCCCGTCTCGAGCGTTATCTGCAGATGTGCGCCCAGCACAACATGCAGGTGTGCGTGCCCTCTACCCCGGCGCAGGTATTCCATATGCTGCGTCGTCAGGTAGTGCGCCCGATGCGCCGTCCGCTCATCGTGATGACCCCCAAATCCCTGCTGCGCCACCCGCTGGCGGTGAGCAAGCTCGACGAGCTGGCTGACGGTACCTTCCAGAACGCCATCGGCGAGCTCGATGCGCTGGATCCGAAAGCGGTCAAGCGCGTGGTGTTCTGCTCCGGCAAGGTCTACTACGACCTGCTCGATGCCCGTCGCAAGGCCGAGCAGCAAGATGTGGCACTGGTGCGAATTGAGCAGCTCTACCCCTTCCCGGAAGAGGAAGTGCGCGCCATTCTGGCCGACTACAGCCATGTCACCGACTTTGTCTGGTGTCAGGAAGAGCCGCAGAACCAGGGCGCCTGGTACTGCAGTCGTCACAACTACGATGGCGTGCTGCCGGTCGGTGCCACCCTGCGTTATGCCGGTCGCCCCGCGTCAGCCTCACCGGCCGTCGGTTACATGTCTGTCCACGCCAAGCAGCAGAAAGCCTTGGTGGAAGATGCCCTTACCCTGTAAAGCCTCTGGCATAGAAGTAAAAAGGAACTGATTGGATGACTATCGAAATCAAGGTACCGGATCTGCCGGAATCAGTGGCCGATGCCACTATCGCCACCTGGCACAAAAAACCGGGCGATCTGGTCGCCCGTGACGAAGTGCTGGTCGACATCGAGACCGACAAGGTGGTGCTGGAAGTACCGGCCCCGCAAGCCGGTGTGCTGGGGGATATTCTGCAAGGGGAAGGGGCGACCGTGTTGTCCCGTCAACTGATTGCCATCCTCACCGCCGCTCCGGTGGCTGGTGAAGAGACCAAGGCGAAACCGGCTGAAGCGGTAGCCGATGAGGGCGCCGATGGCCTGAGCCCCTCCGTGCGTCGTCTTATCGGCGAGCACGACATTGACGTGGCCAAGCTGACCGGCACCGGCAAGGGCGGTCGCATCACCAAGGAAGATGTGGAAGCCTACATCAAGGCCCTGAGCAAGCCTGCTGCTGCCCCCGTGGCTGCCGCTGCCGCTCCGGCGGCCAAGGTGGCGCCGCTCAGCGGTCGCAGCGACAAGCGGGTGCCGATGACCCGTCTGCGCAAGCGCATTGCCGAGCGTCTGCTGGAAGCGAAAAACACCACCGCCATGCTGACCACCTTCAACGAGGTCAACATGAAGCCCATCATGGATCTGCGCAAGCAGTACGGCGAGATCTTCGAGAAGAAGCACGGCATCAAGCTCGGCTTCATGTCCTTCTACGTCAAAGCGGTAGTCGAATCCCTCAAGCGCTATCCGGAAGTGAACGCGGCGCTCGATGGTGATGACGTGGTTTACCACAACTACTTCGATGTCAGCATCGCCGTCTCCACCCCGCGCGGGCTGGTGACCCCGGTGCTGCGCGACTGCGATAACATGAGCCTGGCGGACATCGAGAAGGCCATCAAGGATCTGGCGGGCAAGGGCCGCGACGGCAAACTGACCGTGGATGAACTGACTGGCGGCAACTTCACCATCACCAACGGTGGCGTGTTCGGCTCCCTGATGTCCACCCCGATCATCAACCCGCCCCAGAGCGCCATTCTGGGGATGCACAAGATCCAGGATCGCCCGATGGCGGTCGCTGGCAAGGTCGAGATCCTGCCGATGATGTACCTGGCACTCTCCTACGATCACCGTCTCATCGACGGACGCGAATCGGTAGGTTTCCTGGTCTCCGTCAAGGAGCTGCTGGAAGACCCGACTCGTCTGTTGCTGGACGTCTGAGCACTGTAATACCCGAGCGAACGAAAGATAACGAGGGGCCGCCCAGGCCCCCATTCACAGGGGATTGAGAAACACCAGCCCCGGACGGAAATACCTACAACACGGATAGAGCATCTATGAATCTGCATGAATATCAGGCAAAACAGCTGTTTGCCGAGTATGGCCTGCCGGTCTCCGAAGGTTATGCCTGTGCTACCCCACAAGAAGCGGCCGAAGCGGCTGACAAGATTGGCGGCAATATCTGGGTCGTCAAATGCCAGGTGCACGCCGGTGGCCGCGGTAAAGCGGGCGGCGTGAAAGTGGCCAAGAGCAAGGATGAGATCCGTGCCTTCGCCCAGAACTGGCTTGGCAAAAATCTGGTGACTTACCAGACCGACGCCAACGGCCAGCCGGTCACCAAGATCCTGGTTGAATCTTGCACCGACATCGACAAAGAGCTCTACCTGGGCGCCGTGGTTGACCGTGGCTCACGCCGCGTGGTCTTCATGGCCTCGACCGAAGGTGGCGTGGACATCGAGAAGATTGCCCACGAAACCCCCCATTTGATCCACAAGGCGGCCATCGATCCGCTGGTGGGTCCGCAGACTTATCAGGCCCGCGAACTGGCCTTCAAACTGGGTCTGGTCGGCGATCAGATCAAACAGTTCACCAAGATCTTCATGGGTCTGGGCAAGATGTTCCTCGACTGCGACTTCGCACTGCTGGAGATCAACCCGCTGGTGATCACCAAGCAGGGCAACCTGCACTGCCTGGATGGCAAGATCAACATCGACGCCAACGCCCTCTATCGTCAGCCCAAGCTACGCGAGATGCACGACCCGTCACAAGATGACCCCCGCGAAGCGCACGCTGCCCAGTGGGAGCTGAACTATGTGGCCCTCGATGGCAACATCGGCTGCATGGTCAACGGCGCGGGTCTGGCCATGGGCACCATGGACATCGTCAACCTGCACGGCGGCAAGCCAGCCAACTTCCTCGACGTTGGCGGTGGCGCCACCAAGGAGCGGGTGACCGAGGCGTTCAAGATCATCCTCTCCGACAGCAACGTCAAAGCGGTGCTGGTCAACATCTTCGGCGGCATCGTGCGCTGCGACATGATCGCGGAAGGCATCATCGGTGCGGTCAAGGAAGTGGGGGTCAAGGTGCCCGTGGTCGTGCGTCTGGAAGGCAACAATGCCGAGTTGGGTGGTATCAAGCTGGCCGAGAGCGGCCTCAACATCATTGCGGCCAAGAGTCTGACCGATGCCGCGCAGCAAGTCGTCAAAGCAGCGGAGGCCAACTGATGAGCGTACTGATTAACAAGGAAACCCGAGTCATCTGTCAGGGCTTTACCGGCGGTCAGGGTACTTTCCACTCCGAGCAGGCGCTCTCTTACGGCACCCAGCTGGTGGGCGGCGTCTCCCCGGGCAAGGGCGGCACCACCCATCTGGGCCTGCCGGTGTTCAACACCGTTCGTGACGCGGTTGAAGCGACCGGCGCCACTGCCTCCGTCATCTATGTTCCGGCACCGTTCTGCAAGGACGCGATCCTGGAAGCGATCGACGCGGGCATCAAGCTGATCGTCACCATCACCGAAGGCATCCCGACTCTGGATATGCTGGATGTGAAAGTGAAGCTGCAAGAGACCGGCGTGCGGATGATCGGCCCCAACTGCCCGGGTGTGATCACCCCGGGTGAGTGCAAGATCGGCATCATGCCGGGCCATATTCACAAGCCGGGCAAGGTGGGCATCGTCTCCCGCTCCGGCACCCTGACCTACGAAGCGGTCAAGCAGACCACTGACGAAGGCTTTGGCCAGTCCACCTGCGTCGGTATCGGTGGCGACCCCATCCCGGGCTCCAACTTTATCGACATTCTGGAGATGTTCCAGAACGACCCGCAGACCGAAGCGATCGTGATGATCGGCGAGATCGGCGGCAACGCCGAGGAAGACGCGGCCGCCTATATCAAGGCCCATGTCACCAAGCCGGTGGTCTCCTATATCGCCGGTGTTACCGCACCTCCCGGCAAGCGGATGGGCCACGCTGGCGCCATCATCTCCGGTGGCAAGGGTACCGCCGCCGAGAAGTTTGCCGCGCTGGAAGATGCTGGTGTGAAAACCGTCCGCTCCCTGGCCGATATCGGCAAGGCCCTGCGCGAAGTGACTGGCTGGTAATTCCTGTTAGCCCGTTATCTCTAATGAAAAAGCCGCCCGATGAGCGGCTTTTTTATTGTGATGGATAGGTTCTTCCTTACCGTAATCATGCATTTGTATTTTGCGATTCGAACCTACAAGTCAATTCCAACTAGGATTGAGGTTTTTTAGACTCTAATAAAGACTTTATCTTTCCTAATGAGTCAAGCGCTCCATCAAGTGTTTGATGAACAGGTGTCTTATCCCCATGCTTCTTATCTAATGTCTCTGATGCATTTTTTGATACGGCATCTATTGCCGCCTCAAGAAGTTTATTCATAAGTACAGGGGTTTCCTCACCTAATGCTTCAATCTGTGTTTTGAAGTTTTGGAATGATTTAGCCAAAGCTTCTTTATGAGCATATTCTTGTTGTAAGCGTAGTGCCTCGCTTCTTCTTTTTGAAGAGAACAACGCCAGCCATATTACAGGTATAATGATAGGTGCTTTATATAAAATATTAGAGGCCAATGTCGTTAAT
>NZ_JRGK01000067.1 GCF_000764645.1 Aeromonas finlandensis | reverse complement strand
GCTGATTCTGGATACTCTGCGGCGCTTCCATATCGAGGAGGAGAACGCCAGCGGGCCAATGTCGCAGGTGATTGGCAGGATGGAGGCCATCGCTGTCGAAACGGGCTGCGCTATCGTATTTCTCCATCACTCCAGCAAGGGGGCGACCATGATGGGGGCTGGTGACCAACAGCAGGCCAGCCGTGGTTCATCTGTATTAGTCGATAATATCCGTTGGCAATCCTACCTTTCGGGGATGACGCCAAAGGAAGCCGAAGAGTTGGGGGTCAACGACGGCCAACGCGGTTACTTCGTCCGCTTTGGCGTCAGCAAAGCCAACTATGGCGCACCTTTTCCCGAACGTTGGCTGCGCCGACATGAGGGGGGCGTGCTCAAGCTGGCTGTGTTGGAGAGGCAAAAGAGACAGCAGTTAGTTAAGCCTAAGACAGTGGTAAGGGATGATGATGACAACTGGTAATAAGGTCGCTCCGACCAGCACAGTGTTACAGGCTAGAGTGATGATTTATCAGCCAAGCCAGCGACCCGTCGAGAGTAAGGGACAGTGGATGGAGACCAGCTTTGGCCGCTGCAGAGTGACCGGAAGACTTGGGCAGCGCCATGCTGACCTTGTAGAGTCTATGCTCTTCGTCGCTGAGCGAAAGCGAGATGTGTCCGATGGTGGAGTGGAGCTTCTGGTAGACCCTGCGCAGCTTCGTCGGATTTTATCCGATCATCAATACAGCCTTACCCAAATAGAGAAGCTATTGGTTGAACTGAGAGCGGCAACTATCGCTATAGAGACACAGCAGTTTGATTTTCCAATTATCGGTGGCCTGATTGATCATGTAATACCCTCGTCGATGACTCGTCGAGATCCTCTGACAGGTGGAGAGCGCAATCTGTGGCGTGTCCGATTGGGCGCGGTCTTAGTCATGTTGATGGAGCACGACTTATCCCTTCACTACCAGCCAGCGCCTATCGCGAGGTTCAAGTATGGGATCAGTCAAGCGGTAGCTCGGCATGTGTTGACACATAAGCATGATCCAGCAGGAGGCTGGCACATGGATACCCTGATCCGTGCGGTATGCGGTGGTGATACTTCTAGTCAAAAGATACGCGACGGACGTAGGCGATTGAAACGTGATGCCGCTGGCTTTGCCAAGCTGGGGATAGAAATCACTGATGAAAATAGGGTGAGGCGTGGTACAGGCGCCCGATAGCGTGGAGGCCTAGGTGTGGCACAGGCGCCCGAATGTGTGGTACAGCCGCCCGAAGGTGTGGCACAGGCGCCCGAATGCGTGGTACACCCGCCCGATTTTTTACTGTTTTGGCAGGATATTCAGGATATCTCAGGATCTCCAGGCGGTGTAACCGTCCGCTTTATGCGGACGGTTACACCTTGTCGGACTGCGCAATCGGCCAGAGGCCGAGAATTGAACGCCAGGAAAGGATCTAGCCCTGTAAGCTGACTGAGGGGAGATCGTAGGAAAGTGCATGGAAAGTATGTGTAAAGTTATTGGGTTTAGCTAAGTAAAGTATATGAATTTTCTTGATAATATACTGTTTTATGTGGTTTTTTATCTGTTTGCATATCTTTTCCTGGCGTAAGTACATTACTTAATCCTATGTATGACGATAACAGCCCTTTCCTATTGGGGATCCCCGAGAGATACAAGGCTGATCTGAGGGCAGGATGTGTGAAGTTAGCTAACCGGCAAGCCGGTTAACTCTCTTCACTGTCCCTTATTCGCACCTGCGGCGCTCAACGTACATCCTGCCCTGCAGGGCTTGCCAGTTACGCGGGTGATCAGAAGTCCTGTTTAGTCGGGCAATCGTTCCGTCTACGCGCCAACTCTGTCCGCATCTTGGCTGATGATTCGGCCATATCCCGCCGAAGCTCTGCGAGCTCATGGACTGTCAGTCTTCGAGCTCCTTCATCTATGGTGTTAGTTTCGAGTTGCGACACTTGATTTGTACCGGTCCCAGATCCTATGGGTTTGTTCTTATCCATGCGTTACATCCACATCGTTCGTACAAGAAATAGAAGTTGTTCAATGTACGTAAAACGCAGTACATTTTCACTACTGATTTAACGGTATATAGTCATGTCACACCTGAATAAAAATGAAACTCTTTCGATTCGTACATCAACTGAAATAAAACACCTTTTACGGTTAGCCGCTGCACGTGAACGACGTTCTGTGACATCAATGATTGAAATTTTAGTCCTAGAGTATGCCAAAGCACATGGAATAAGGCTGGAACTCTTATCGAACGATGGAGAAGAATATTTTTGATGAAGGTGCTTGGCGCTCAAAATATCAGAGCTCTGGACAATCAAAATCATCGGGAGGAAATGAATTGTTAAGAAATGGTTCGATTTGTGTAATGGTTAGGCGTTCTCGAGGTATGTCGATATGATGTTCGAACCAGTAAAGATTAATCGCTTTTTTTCTCTAGTTAACCAATCAGTTGCTGACTCGGACGAGCAAGAGTTGAGTGCTATTTGGGGTGACCCGAAACGAACTGGATGGCAGGAACTTGAGAAAGAGTTTCGCTGCGTTATCCTGGCTGAAGCAGGAGCGGGGAAGAGTTTCGAAATGGAAGCTCGTGCAAAGTATGCAACGGCATTAGGCCGTGCAGCATTCTTCATCCGGATTGAGGATATAGAGAGTGGCTTTGAGAATGCGTTCGAAGTTGGTAGCGCAGGGAGTTTTGAGAGTTGGTTGAATTCGCAAAAGGAAGCTTGGTTCTTCCTTGACTCCGTAGATGAGGCTAGATTGGATAGTCCGCGTGCTTTTGAGAAAGCAATAAGATGTTTTGCTGCACGGATTAAACAGTCTGAACAACGCGCACATATTTTCATTTCCAGTCGTCCTTATGCATGGCGTTCTCGTTCTGATCGAGAGCTGGTAGAGCGATATCTGCCCTTTACGAAGCCAAAGCTGGAAAACATAGGCGATATAGAGGTTGTGCCCAACGAAGTCGATGAAGCTGCTGAGTCTGATAGTGCTCTGCGTGTGTACCTGCTCGAACCACTCGATGAGAGTGGAATTCGTTGTTTCGCTGATCGTCGAGGAACACCACAGATAGATAAATTGATTCTCGAATTGCAGCGAGCCAATTTGATGTCAATGGCTGCGCGGCCCTTTGATCTTGAAGGTGTATTGGAAAAATGGACATCCGACCAAACACTCAATGGACGACTCGAGTTGCTACAGCACAATATCGGGTTGCGTTTGAACGAAATTGATCCAGACCGTGCGCAACGGCAGCCGCTCAACCGAGAAAAAGCGAGGTGTGGGGCACGTATTCTTGCTGCAGCTGTCATCCTGACCGGTGAGCCTGGTATTCGTGTACCAGATTCGACCCAGTCATACAAAGGTGTCGATGCGGAAGCTATCTTGGGGGATTGGGAGCCAGCAGAGGTCAAAGCACTACTTGAA
>NZ_JRGK01000066.1 GCF_000764645.1 Aeromonas finlandensis | reverse complement strand
ATACAGACAGTGGTAGTGGTTTGCATGGATCAGTAATCCTGAACTCATTCTCACCCGGATTTTTTAACGACTGTGCATACTCAGCATTTACTTTTATAACGACCGCCTGTGCGAAAGAAAGTGGCATTAATACGGCTATCAAAAAAATAATTTTAATCATGGGTCAACGAACTCAATATGGTTTCAGGCTGTTGGCAAGAGAGATCGCCCAACAGAATCACATCTTGTTGCACTGGTTTTTTATCGATATCGACTGGCAGCTCGCATTTCAATAACCCATCTATCTCCATTCTCAGCATTGGGTTGTGTTCGCTCATCTCCACCGCAAAGAAGCCATCGGCCTCGCTGACGGTGCGGCCCGCGTGGTTGACCACCATGGCCCCCTTCAATGGCGCCCCCTGCCCATCCAGCAGGCGGCCTATCACTGTCACCGTCTTCATCACCCGCACCTGGTGATAGGCCACCCCACCCTTGTTGAGGTGATAAGGCAGCATGTTGGGGCGAATGCTCACCGAGGGCGCATCGTGTTCTGCCAGATCCAGCTGCACGGCACCACTGCGATAGGCGGTGACGGGTATCAGGTTGCGACCGGGCCGCAGCTTGATATTGCCACCCTGATCGTCATCGGCGCGCAGGGTCAGCTCGGGCATGTCAGACTCCAGGTCCACTATCATGCCCGCCTCGACCCCCTGCGGCTGACCTGTCATGGTCAGGCTGCCCTCATCACCAAACGCCAGGGTACTGTCGAGGTTGAGCCCGCCGCTCAGGGCCCGGTTATAAGAGGAAGACTGCAGGTGGGCATCACCGCTGACCAGCTCCCCCTGAAACCTGGCATAGCCCGCCGTGCCGACGCCGTAGCTGTCGGTGGTCAGGTTGGCCCCTACGCTCTGCAGGGCGCCCCACTCCAGCAACTGCTGGTAACTGAGGGAGGCGTTGCGCTCCTGCCCGCCGGAGCGGGAGGTCCGGCTGCCGATACCGATGGCCAGCAGGCTGCGATCCCCCCCCAGGTTCATGCTCAGGGAGAGCATGCCACCCCTGTCCCTCGCATTATCGATACTGATGCTACCCGGCCGGTCGAACACCGTCAGGTTCCAGCTCACCGTCTGACCAAGCAGATCGCCGTTGTAGCGCCAGCCCAGATCTGCGCCCAGCCCGCGCCCCACCTGATGGGCCAGATAGAGGTTGGCGGAGTGGCGCTCATCGAGCCGCTGCTGCAACGACAGGTTGCTCTGCTTGAGGTCGCGGCTCTCTCCGTCGGCTTGTCCCTGCTGGCGCTGCTGCTGATGGCTCAGCACCAGGCTGCCCTCGCCATAGTGATACAAGGCCTGCAGATCGAAGCCGCTGCCGAGGCCTTGAGTCGCCATCAGGTTGCCAAACAGTCGCCACTGGCTATCCAGGCTCCAGTCGGCAGAAAGACCATGCTGCCAGCGCTGGTCGATATACTGGCTGGATGCCCCAACGATCACCGAGGGGGTGAGCAGATGGTTGAGCATGACGCCGCTACTCAGCGGCTGGGCCGTCTCCTCTTCCCAGTTGCTCAGCAAGCGGGTCTGCTGGCCCACAAACAGGTTGAAGCGCCAGCTTTCATCCGGATTTTGCCAGTTCATCGGCTTGTAGATCATCTCGCTGCGCCGCTCGGTCACCTGACCATCTTCCAGCACCCGCAACTCCACCTCGTAGATGCCGGTGGGCAGTACTTTGGTATCCAGCGCCTGCAAGCCGGGGAGCACCTGTTGCGAGTTGATGAGCTGCCCATCCCGATAGATCTCCACCATGCCGGGCCGACTCGGAGTGACATAGAGCGGCGTGGTACTGGCCTGACCATGCTCTATCAACAGGGTGTCAGAGTCCCCCAGCATGACCCCCAGCACGGTCGGGGTTCCGCCGCCAAACAGGGTAGGCTGACGCACCAGACCCTGGGCATAGGGCGAGAAGTAGCCCAGCCGGTAGAAGCGCCCCTCTCCCTCGCGCTCGGCATAAAGTTGCTGCACATGGTGCTGTGCCACCTGCCCGTTGCCGGACTGGCTCACTTCCCCCTCCAGCAGTGGGGTCCACTGGCCTATGCTGCCCTGCGCCATCAGGTTGTAACGGCCACTGCGCTGCTCCCCTTCCCCCTGGGCCAGGTTCAGCTGGTTGCGCAACAGGGCGCCATAGCTGCCCCCGCTGGGCAGGCTGTAATAGCGGCTAGCGTGCACTCCCTTTTCTGCTCCCGCCGTCAGTACCGACAACTGGGAGTTTTCCAGGCTGTACTCCAGCGCCAGCACCTGATCGGCGCACTGATGCTGGCAAGGGCCCAGCAGATGAGGCTCGCTCAACACCTTGATCCAGCGCTGGCGATCCCGCTCTTCCAGCTCGCTCTCGTGGCTGCTGGTCAGGGCCAGCAGTTGCACGCTGGTGTCTTTGCCCAGCACTATCTCGCCTTCCCCCAACAGCTGCCCATCCACCAGGATGCGCACCGCCAGCGGGACGCCGAAGAAGTGATCGGCAAAGCCATCAGGCAAATCTGCGGCTTGCTGCAGCAGATCAATGGGTTGTGCAACGCGTCCCCCCGTGGCCCAGGCAGGTACGCACCACACAACCAGGATCAACAGGAAAGAGAAATACGGCACGACCTGTCTCACTCTTCTAAACGCAGACAAAAAGGCTCCCCGCGACAGGGAGCCTCCACCAGTCGGCTTATGCACCGCCTTTAGGGGCTTCCGATTCAAATATCATGTTCACCACCCCTTGGTAGTTGCCTGGCTTGTAGCCGGCGACCGGGGCATCCGCCGGGATCACTTCCAGCCCAAGCAGCTTGCCGGTCTTGGCATCATCGGCCTTCATTACTTCCGCCGAGGTGGTGCCCAAGGTGACGCCACCAATCTTGACGGTCAGGGGGATGTTGTCATTGCCGCTGGCCATCACGGCCGGGTTGGTCAGGTAGCCGGTGATAGCACCTACGGTGCTCTTGGCATCCAGCTGCTTGCTCAGCTTGTCCAGCTTCTTGGTATAAGGGTTGTAGGCCAGCTTCTGCGGCGTGCTCATCCAGTTGTCCCCGCCGGTCGGCTGAACATAAAAAGCCTCGGTCGGGATCTGGGCGGTCACAGTGACCTGATGCTCAATACGTTCGGCAGCCATCAGATTGGCCGACACCAGCATTGCCAGAGGCGCAGCTATCCATACTTTCATCACTCTCTCCTCTCTCGGATATAAGAAACATCAGTGACCAATCACCATGTTTCTGCTCTTGTCACCCTCAATCAGTTCAAACCGATAAAGGTGATCGCTCTTTTTCATCAGTTGCTTCTGCATATTTGGCAACAGATGGATTTTGCTTGGGGTGGAACAGTTTTTTTTCCGTCCATCGCACTCTTCAAAAAAATCCAGCACTATGGTGGCATTGCCTTTATTCACGACAGTGGTCATGGTGTCTGTCTTTATAAAGCGGGTATCAAAGCGACTCTCTTTTGGCATCACAAAAATAATGGCGCCAAAGCCGGTCAATATATTTACCCCGGCAGAGACTTGCTGCTGTTCCTTCTGAACCGCATTGGCATCCAGATCGAATCCATCCTCCTGTTTTGGCAACACGGGAATAAAACGTACCCTGAAATAACGCTCCTTATCCCGCTCTCCCATAAACAGCAGCCGGGTCGCCTGCACCCCATTGGCCGGAATAATCATGCGGGATGGGCTGGCGATCAGCGCCCGGCGCCCCTCGGTCAGCTCTGCCGACTCCTGAGGCTGACCCGCCGCATCGTAGGTGATCTCGTGAATAGCAACCTTGACGAAGGCGGTGGCATCACCCTGATTACGAATGCGCTTCAAATAAGTGTTCTGCTGGCCAGACATATAGTCATAAAGCGTGCCGATACTGATTTCGGCCGATGCCAGCACATTGCCGCTGAATATCAGCAACAAGATTAAATATATTTTATTCATAACGATTCCAGGCTGGTTTTTACATGCAGTTGTTTGTCTTATCAGAATTTTTGATTAGCAAAATACAAACTAACCGCATATCACTTGGGCCAGTCTATTTATAACAAGGAGGGATGTTAATCAGAATAGTCCTATATTGACTTAGCAAATTCGAGCGCATTATCAGAGGATTCCTACAGAGCATCCCCCCACCCCTTCTGTATTATCCACAGCCATACCCGTCAACAGGTGAGTGCCATGTTTGCGTTCAAAGAAGAGTTTCCGGTCAGTGACGTGGCATCCCTGACGACAGCGGACATTGCCGTGCCCTTTTATCAGCCGATCATTGGCCGGGATCGCCAGATCATCGGCTTTGAAGTGCTGGCCAGACGCTGGGAACCCCGTCAGCAGCGTTATCAGGGGATCGACTTTCCCTCCCTCAGTGATGAAGAGTCACAGCATGTGGATATCGTTATGCTCAGAGCCATTCTGCGTGACCTGCCAGCACTGGCGAAGGGGAAGTCCTGCATGCTCTCCATCAACCTCAATCCGGCACTGGGTTGTGCCACCTATCAGAACCTGTTGCTGCTGGTGCTGCTGCAGGCCCGCAAGCTGGATATCGCAATCTGGTTCGAGGTGGTGGAGTACGCCCCGCTTCAGCGTAAGGAGTTGGCCCTGATCGAGGTGCTGCGCAGCCACGGTGCTCATATCGCCTGCGATGACTTTGGCACCCAGGAGTGCAATTTTCAGCGAGTGATGGCGCTCCCCTACGAGATCATCAAGCTGGATCGCTCCCTGCTGCTGCAAGCGGCCAAGAGTAGCCATGCCTTGCGCATGCTGACCGGACTGGTGGAGTACTTGCAGCGGCTCGGCATGAAGGTGGTGTGCGAAGGGGTAGAAAACCAGACCCATATCGAGATTGCCGACCAGCTCGGCTGTGACTACCAGCAGGGTTACGCCTACGCCATGCCCTCCCCCCTCTCCCGTTGGGCCTGAGCGACAGTCTCATATCGGCGCACTATCGGCTCGCGCAGCCAACGATCTGTTGCCAAATTGCATGATGACGTGGGGGCGAGTACAATCTCGCACCCCGAATATCCGGCGTACCTTCTGTTGATGGGCCCCGGATATACCGTCATCGGGTCACGGTCCATTGAGCCGCCGTCCAGCGAGCTGGATGTTGACCGACCTCAACCAATACGGCGCCATCAGGTGGCGCCGTCCTGATTTGCAATCAGATATAAAGAGTCCGCCATGTTTAAACCAGAATTGCTCTCCCCCGCAGGTTCCCTCAAGAACATGCGTTACGCCTACGCCTATGGCGCCGATGCCGTCTATGCCGGTCAGCCCCGCTACAGCCTGCGGGTGCGCAACAACGAATTCGATCACGAAAACCTGCAGCTGGGCATCAACGAAGCCCATGCGCTGGGCAAGCAGTTCTATGTGGTGGCCAACATCCAGCCCCACAACTCCAAGCTCAAGACCTTTATCCGCGACATGCGCCCTGTGGTGGAGATGAAGCCGGATGCGCTGATCATGTCCGACCCCGGTCTTATCATGATGATGCGCGAAGCCTTTCCGGATATGCCCATTCACCTCTCGGTGCAGGCCAACGCGGTCAACTGGGCAACGGTGAAGTTCTGGCATCAAATGGGCCTGACACGTGCCATCCTCTCCCGCGAATTGTCCCTCGACGAGATCGAAGAGATCCGCATGCAGGTACCGGAGATGGAGCTGGAAGTGTTCGTCCACGGTGCGCTGTGCATGGCCTACTCCGGCCGCTGCCTGCTCTCCGGCTACATCAACAAGCGTGACCCCAACCAGGGCACCTGCACCAACTCCTGCCGCTGGGAGTACAAGGTGCACGAAGGTAAAGAAGATGACGTGGGCCAGATCGTCCACCGTCAGGAGCCGATCAAAGTGCGTCCGGACAACACCCTGGGCCTTGGCAAGCCGACCGATGCGCTGGTGCTGCTGGAAGAGTCCAACCGCCCGGGCGAGTACATGAGCGCCTTTGAAGACGAGCACGGCACCTACATCATGAACTCCAAGGACTTGCGCGCCGTCGAACACGTCGAGCGACTGACCAAGATGGGCGTTCATTCCCTGAAAATCGAAGGGCGCACCAAATCCTTCTACTACTGCGCCCGTACCGCTCAGGTTTACCGCAAGGCCATCGACGATGCGGTGGCGGGTCGTCCGTTCGATCGCAGCCTGATGGGTACCCTCGAAAATCTGGCCCACCGCGGCTACACCGAGGGCTTCCTGCGCCGTCACAACCACAGCGAGTACCAGAACTACGACTACGGCTACTCCGTCTCCGACACCCAGCAGTTTGTCGGCGAGATCACCGGTCGCAAAGGTGACATGGTCGAGGTCGAGGTGAAGAACAAGTTCCTGGTGGGCAACAATCTGGAGCTGATGACCCCGCAGGGCAACGTCCGCTTCAATCTGGAGCAGATGGAGAACCGCAAAGGGGAGCTTATCGATACCGCGCCGGGCAACGGCCACGTGGTCTATGTGCCGGTCCCGAAAGATCTGGATGTGAACTTCGGCATCCTGCTGCGTAATCTGGGCGACAGCCAGGATACCCGCAACCCGCACACGGCGGCCTGAGATGGCGCTGCTCATCACCGACAAGTGCATCAACTGTGACATGTGCGATCCCGAGTGCCCCAACCAGGCCATCAGCCTGGGTGAGGAGATCTACGAGATCGACCCCAGTCGCTGCACCGAGTGCGTCGGTCACTATGAGAAGCCGACCTGTATCAGTGTCTGCCCTATCGACTGCATCATCTGGGATCCCGCTCATGTGGAAACCGAAGATCAGCTGATGGAGAAGTTCGTGCGGATGCACCGGCAGTAACACCGGCATCAGCGTCTTCGACTCACTAACTGCATCCTCCGGGATCCTGTCCATATGGTGGAGACCGAAGAGCAGCTGATGGAGAAGTTCGTGCGGATGCACCGGCAGTAACACCGGCATCAGCGTCTTCGACTCACTGACTGCATCCTCCGGGATCCTGTCCATATGGTGAAGACCGAAGAGTAGCTGATGGAGAAGTTCGTGCGGATGCACCGCCAGTAACACCGGCATCAGCATCTGCGGCTCACTGACTGCATCCTCCGGGATCCTGTCCATATGGTGGAGACCGAAGAGCAGCTGATGGAGATGTTTGTGCGGATGCACCGGCAATGAACGTAAAAAAAGCCGAGCAATCGGCCTTTTTTGATCCTGCGGTCATGGCAATCGTCGTTACTTTTTGACCAATCGATTAAGTTCATCCAGCTCCCGCTGCTGCTCCAGCAACCGGCTCTGGGACTCCTCCAGCCTGGCCTGCTGCTTGGCAATCTTCTCCGGCTTGCCGCTAACTCTCGCCTCCTGCAGGTCAAGCAGTCGCTCGTTCACCTCTCTGCGCTGCTTGCTCACCCGCTGTTGCTGCTCCTTAAGCAGCCCCTCATCGGTACAATAGGCCTTGATATTGCGAGCGGCATGCTCCAGCCCGGCGATCTGCCCGGCATTGTTGTGCGCTTTGGCAAACACCAGCTGGTCATTAACCGCCTGCAGACGAGCCTTGCAACCGACCGCCTCACTGCCGTAGGCCTGACCCGCCAACATTAGCAATCCCGCTCCTACTACTTTCCACATTTCGATTCACCCGGTCATATTTGCGAATTGACCATAAGAGCCTCGATCCGCTGTCGGGTCAAGCCTGTAGGGAAAAGCTACGTCAGAAGTTGTGCGACATCACGCAATCCACCCCATATTGGTTCTACAATGACGCTTTTTAAAATCAGGAGTCTCTTATGAATCAACAGATTGTGGTGATTGCCAACGGCGCCCCCTACGGCAGCGAATCCCTGTTCAATGCCCTGCGTCTCTCTATCGCCCTCAATGAGCAGGGTGGCGCCAGCCTGAAGCTGTTCCTGATGTCCGATGCGGTAAGCGCGGCACTGGCCGGTCAGGCGCCAGCCGAGGGGTACAACCTGCGCCAGATGCTGGAGATCCTGCTGGCACAAGGGGTAACCATCCGTCTTTGCAAGACCTGCACCGATGCTCGTGGTATCACGGCCCTGCCACTGATCGAGGGGATTGAGGTCGGTACCATGCCAATGCTGGCACAGTGGACCCTGGCCGCCGACAAGGTACTGACCTTCTGATTTATTTCACCGGGCAGGCCGAAACCTTGGCCTCCCGGTTGCCCGCCCCGTAGAGGGCGAACACCAGCACACAGATCCCCGTCATAACGGCAAACAGCGCTGGCCCGCCCCACACCTGCAGCAACCAGCCCCCTACCAATGGCGCAAGCGCCCAACCGAGTCCGGAGAGGGCACTGGCCCCAAAGTAACTCCCCTTGAGGTGAGGCGGCGCCATCTCGTCGATCAGCACATTAAAGAGCGGGAAGAGCACCGCCTCCCCGACACTGAGCAAGAACACTGCTATTAACCAGGGCCAGTGCAGGGTGGGGCTCGACAGGGCAAACAACACCTGAGCCGCAGCTATCAGCAGGATAGAGAACTGCAGCCGCACGCTCACCCGCCAGCGCCGGGTCACGTGCAGCAGGGGAAACTGCAGCGTGATGATGGTCACGGCATTGGTGGCTACCAGCAGCGCAACCAGAGTCTCTACCTCGGGCGTCCCGGCCCGGGTCAAATATTGAATCAGCGGCGACTCTACCTGGGCATAGACCAGCATCATCAGCAGGTTGGCGAGGATAAACAGCATAAAGGCCCGATCCTGCGCCAACACCCTGAGCATGGCCCCCAGCGTGAGGCCCGCAGCAGGTTGACTGGCGCAATCACGACGAAACCCGAGCAGAAAGGCGAGCCCCAGCAAGGCGTAGCTCACCGCGGTCACCACGAAGGTCTCCTGCCGGGCCCCCAGCCCCACC
>NZ_JRGK01000065.1 GCF_000764645.1 Aeromonas finlandensis | reverse complement strand
CCGTTCGTGATCACCCTGATGTGCCTGGCGTTCTACCTGATCCCGCATTGGAACGGTGCCATCATCACTGAAGCTCCGGCCCTGTCCGACGCCTTCAACGGTGACTTCATCAAGACCCTGTGGCTGGCTATCCCGGTAATGGTCTTCTCCTTCAACCACTCCCCGATCATCTCCTCCTTCGCGGTGGACAACAAAGGTCGTTACGGGGAAGGTGCCGAGAAGAAGTGCAGCAACATCCTGCTGGGCGCTCACGTCATGATGGTAATGACCGTGATGTTCTTCGTATTCAGCTGCGTACTGAGCCTCTCTCCGGCTGACCTGGCTGCTGCCAAAGAACAGAACATCTCCATCCTGTCCTACCTGGCCAACCACTTCGACAACCCGGTTATCGCCACTGTGGCTCCGCTGATCGCCATGGTTGCCATCAGCAAATCCTTCCTGGGTCACTACCTGGGTGCCCAAGAAGGCATGAACGGTCTGATGGCCAAGGCGCTGCGTGAGAAGGGCAAGAACGTTGACACCAAGCAACTGAACAAAATCACTGCAGTGTTCATGATCCTGACCACCTGGGCTATCGCCACCATCAACCCGAGCATCCTCGGTATGATTGAAGACCTGGGCGGCCCGATCATTGCAATGCTGCTGTTCCTGATGCCGATGTACGCCATCACCAAGGTTCCGGCCATGCGCAAATACGCTGGCAACATCAGCAACGTGTTCGTGACCCTGATTGGCCTGATCGCCATGTCCGGTATCATCTACAAGCTGATTGCCTGATAACGCTGGTTACCAAGTTGAATGAAGAAGCCGCCTCGCAAGAGGCGGCTTTTTTTATGGCCGGCATTCAGGGCTGGGCATTGTCGATGTTCTCCGACTGCCAGAGGGCGTAGCCCTTGCCGGAGGCCGTGGTGGGCAGGTCAATCTGCATCAGGTCATTGCCGATGACGAACGGCCCCGTGTAGCGGGCGCGCAGATCCTGCGCCAGATCTTTCACCGTGATCTGGCCGTTGAGGCCGATATGGCTGAATACCGTCAGCGCCGGTCTGGCTTCGTTGAGAACTCGGGCTGCCTGCTCGGGGGAGGCGAGGTGACCGGCGATCGCCTTGTAGCCCGGGTTGGCCTTCATCCGGGCGGCAGAGGTCATGGAGACGCAGTGCACCAGCAGATCGGCCCCCTTGGCCTGCTTCATCACCTGCGGGCTGTAGCGGGTATCGCCGGAGAGCACCACGCTGTGGCCGTGGTAGTCGATGCGATAGCCGAACGACGGCTTGATGTTGACCCCGTGGTCGTTGTCAAAGGCGGTTACCTTGACCCCGTCCTGGTTGTAGACCACCCCGGCGGTGACCTCGTGGCTGTTGATCTCCACCCCGTCCAGCGGCGTTCCCTCATCTTTGACCCGGGTGGCGATGTCGGTGGCGTAGGCCTGCTGCAGGCCGCGCGCGAGGGCGGTGGTGCCCTTGGGGCCGTAAAGTGCCATCGGCGCGTGGCGCTGGCCATAGGCCGGTTGCAGCCAGCCGGTCAGCCAGAGATCCGCCAGCCCGTTGGTGTGATCCGAGTGGAAGTGGGTGAGGAAGAAGGCGTTGACCCGGCCGATGGGGATATGCAGCTGCCACAGGCGGGTAGCGGAGTTGCGGCCAAAATCGAACACCAGCTTCTGGTTGCCCGCCTCGACCAGGGTGCTGTAGCCGCCGCGGCTGATCTGGGGTACCGGAGTACCGGTGCCGAGCAGGCTGACCCGGAAGATATCGGGCCGGGCTTGAGTTGCTGAGGCAGGGGCGTGATCGTGGTTGCTGATAAAGCTGCTCTCGGCCGCCTGGCTGACACCGGTGGCCAGCAGACCGACCAGTAGTGCGGCCAGATAAGTACTTTTCATGGGGATTTATCCTGTGGGGAGAGGTACTGCATCACTCTATTGGTAACTAAAGGATGGATAAATTGGCTAAAATCCATTTCTTACTAAACTGGTAGTTGTGAATCAGGGGCCCGACAGTGGGTCGCATTGCCCTGAAAAGCGGGCAAAGGAGGGGTTGTGGACCGATTGACCAGCATGCGTATCTGCACCCGGGTCGTGGATCTCGGCTCCTACAGCGCGGTGGCGAGCGAAGAGGGGATCAGCGCCCAGATGGTGGGCAAGCATGTGCTGGGGCTGGAGCAGTGGCTGGGGGGCAAGCTGTTTCACAAGACCACCCGCCAGCAGACCCTCACCGAGCTGGGCCAGCTCTTTCTGGCTCGCTGCCAGCGGGTGCTGGAGGAGATGGCACTGACCGAATCGCTCACCCAGAACCTGCTGGCCGAGCCCGCCGGTCGACTGCGCATCGCCGCCCCCCTCAGCTTTGGTCACCACCGGCTGGTACCACTGCTGCCCGCCTTTCTCGCCCGCTACCCCAAGCTGGATCTGGATCTGCAGCTCACTCCCCGCTGGGTCGATCTGGTGGAGGAGGGGTTCGACGCCGCCATCCGCACCCTGCGCCCGCAGGATGAGGCGCTGATCGCCCGCCCGCTGTTGACCCAGCACTACCGGCTTTGCGCGGCGCCCGACTACCTCAATCGTCACGGGGTACCCCGTCATCCGGCCGATCTCACTCGCCACCAGTGCCTGCACGGCAACTGGGGTGAGCACGAACGCTGGCAGTTTGTCGGTGAGGATGGTCAAAACGAAGAGGTGCGGGTGGCCTCGCGCCTGCGCATCAACCACTGGCCAGCCTTGTTGACGGCGGCACTGGCGGGGGCCGGCATCACCTTGCAGCCCGCCGAACAGGTGCGCGACCATATCGCCACGGGGCGTCTGTTCCCGCTGCTTGGCCGCTATCAGAGCCCGGCCAAGACCCTCTACTTTATCTATCCGGCGGCGCGGCGGCAGGTGCTCAAGATCACCCTGCTGGGGGATTTTCTGGCCGAATCCCTGCAATCTGAGCCCGAGCCTGAATAAATCAGTGCATATTCTCGCCGCCGCGCTTAACCATCGTACTTAACAAAGGGGCGGAGCAGGCCTAACATGGCGGGATGTTTTTTTAGTCAGGACAAAAGGATATGTCTGGGTTGAAAAAGGATCTCGGGCTCTGGCAGGGGATGGGGCTGCTCGCCACCTCGCTGCTCGGCACCGGGATCTTCGTGGTACCGGCGACCGCCGCCTCGCTGGCGGGCGGGGCCTCGCTCTGGGCCTGGTTGCTGCTGATTGCGCTGGTGCTGCCCATCGCCTTTACCTTCGCCCGCCTCGGCCGTCGCTATCCCCATGCGGGCGGTGCGCCGCACCTGATTGGCCTCGCCTTTGGCAACGGCGCCGAGCGCTTCTCTGCCTTCCTCTTTCTGGCCGTGTTACCGGTGGGGCTGCCCGCCGCCCTGATGATTGCCGCCGGTTTCTGGCACGCCCTGTTCGATATGGGGGAGTGGACCCTCTGGGCCATCCAGCTGCTGACCCTGCTCGGGGTATTCCTGCTGGGGCTGCGCGGGGCGCGCTCCTCCGGCAACCTGCAACTGCTGATCGCGCTCGCCATTTTGGGGCTCACCCTGCTGATCTGGTTCAAGGGGGAGGTGAGCTGGCGCGATGCGGCCCGGCCCTTGCCGAGCGCGGAGGAGTGGCCCCCTATGGCCACCGCGCTGGCGGTGATGTTCTGGTGTTTCGTCGGGCTGGAAGCCTTCGCCCATATGGGGGAGGAGTTCAAGCGGCCGGAGCGGGATTACCCCATCGCCCTGCTCGGCGGGGTACTGCTGGCGGGGCTTATTTACTGGGTGCACTCGCTGGTGGTGCTCAAATATGGCCTCTACGGCGATGAGGCGAAAAACGCCACCGCCATCCCCTCCCTGCTGGCGCTGCTGTTTGGCCCCACCGCCAAGTGGCTGGTGGCGGTACTCGGCTACCTCTCCTGCTTTGCCAGCATCAACATCTATATTCAGGGCTTTGCCCGGCTGATCTGGAGCATGGCGCGGGAAGGCAAGCTGCCCCCCTCGCTGGCGCAGCTTACCGCGCGCGGCGCACCGCTGCGGGCGCTCAGCCTGGTGCTGGCCATCTGTTTGCTCTGCATCACCCTGATCATCTGGCTACGACTGCCCCTTGATGAGCTGATCCGCTACGCCAACGGCAACTTCGTGCTGGTCTACCTGCTCTGCATGGCGGCGGGCTGGCGCCTGCTCGGCGGGGTGGGCAAGGGGCTGGCGGGGGTCAGTGTGTTGCTCTGCGCTCTGGTGCTGGTGGCGCTCGCTTCTCAGGTGCTCTATGCGGTGGTGCTGAGTCTTGCCTACGGCGGCTTCTCGCTGTGGCGGCGTTATCTGCGCCGCAGTCGTCAGCAGGATGCGTTCCCGGTGGCGAAGTAACGTCTCCCCGATTGTCGGAAAAATGAGAAAGCCCTGATGTTCAGGGCTTTTTTGATTTCGGCATATGGGATGTTCATATGAATACTAGCTGGCACGCTATTTGCCGAAAAGTGCGGGGTCGGATCAACTCAACGGCGATTTATAGCCAAAAAAAGTGGGATCCAGCTCTCGTTTTGCTTAAAGTGCTCCTTTCCGATCCCGATGGTCGGAATGCCCGCAAGGATGCCCTTCAGACGTAAACAGGATGGCCTGGCCAGACTGACTCACAGCGATATTCACTGTTCCGGTTCCCTTTTCTGCCGCTTCCCTGCTGGCAGCGCCCTGTTCCGTTCAGTCAGTCCGGGTTTTGCGTCACTCTCATCGTGCATTGTCTCCATCTGCAGCGAGTGAATCATGAGCGAATCGGTTTTTGAGATCCACGACTGGACCCTGAGCGTTGACGACAACATGCTGTGTCGCCCCGACCGCGAGGTCTACCTCGAACCCAGACTGGTCAATCTGTTGCGGTTTCTGGCCCATAATGCCGGCACCGTGTTTGGCCGCGATGCCCTGATCAACGAGGTGTGGGATGGCGCCGAGGTGACCGATCAGGTAGTGACCCAGTCCATCTTCGAACTGCGCAAGATCCTCAAAGATGGTCGCACCGATGCGACCGACTATATCGTCACCGTGCCCAAGCGCGGCTACAAGCTGGTGGCGCCGGTGCGGCCGCTGCATGTTGTTTCCGTGGTGATGGCGGACGAACAGCCCGCGCCCGCGGTCAATGCCGCTCTCTCAGACAACCCGACTCTCTCCGATCTGAGCCCACCCGTGGCTGATAACGACGATGATGCACTGCCCAATGTCGCCCCTTTTCCCGCCGGGCCCCTGACCCGCGCCATCTCCACCCATGCCAAGGATGCCCGCAGCCGCTGGAAGATGGTGAGTTTCGATATCTTCGTTGCCATCGTGCTGATCGCCATTGTCAGCATGCTCAGCTACCAGCACACCAGCCCTCAGGTACACGCCATGCTGGATCCCAATCTGCTGGTATTCCGTTTCCACTCCGGCATGGATGACAACAACGAGAACGTGCGCCTTGCCGATGGCATCACCCGCGCCCTGATGGGGGAGGTGGCAGTAGCCACACCGCTGCGGGTGCAGTACGGCGCCACCAATCTGATGGGGGGCATCATGCCCGGCAAAGAGCTGAGCGTGCGGGTCACCCGCCAGCCCCGGGGCACCTATCTCGACTTGGAGTACCGCAATATCAACACCAACCGGGTGCTGTTCAGCCATCAATACCAGCTCAGTCGCCACAATGTGCACGGGGTGTTGCAGGCGAGCAGTCAGGATCTGCTGCGCGCCCTCGACCAGCCGGATGCCGAGCCGGGCATGGGCTGGCCGACCGATGATGCCTCCCTGATAGCGATGATGGAGGCGCAGTACTACATCAATAGCCGGGATCCGGTGGCCCTCAAGCGGGGCATCGATCTGCTGGAGCAGGCGCTGATTGCCCATCCGGATCAGCCGTTGCTGCTGGCGGAGCGTTATCTGGCGGGTGAGGCGCTGGCCACCCTGGCGGGCAAATCCGAGAGCGAGCGGCTGCAGGGGATCGGCACCCATCTTGCCAGCGTGGTGCAAAACAGCGGCGCCCTGCCAGCCCGGGTGTGGGAGGCCCTGACCCTGCAGGCGATCCTTAACAGCCAACAACAGCAGGCCGACTATCTGCTGGAGCAGGCGGCGAGTCGTGGCCGCTCGGTGCTCTACTACATACTGCAGGGCAAGCTGGCGGAGCTGGATGGTCGCCCGGAGGCGGCGGGGGATGCCTACAGTCAGGCATTCCTGATGGAGGCGACCGAGCAGACCTATCTGCTCTGCCAGCAGCTCGGTTTCTACAGCAATATGGAGACCCTCACCCCCGCCCTGTTCAATGCACTGGGCCAGAGCAAGGTGAAGCTCTTCTAACTCTGCGGCTCTTGTTTCCCCTCGGTCGGCGCGGTTGCCGACCCCATCCACAGGCTGCCTTCGGGCGGCCTGTGTCGTTCCTGCCTGTCCCTATCCTTAGGGATAGCCTGTGTGGCGCTGTTGAGCTGTTGTGAGCATCAAGTGGGTTGGTGGAACGTAAACAGAGGTCTGCAGTCCCAACGTGTTGTCTACTTGGCGGGGGGCATACTCCAGTCAATTTGCTTAAGTTTCAGTGTCTCTAGGTATTGAGCAATCCAGTTAATTTGTTTGATGAGCTTGGTTTTCAATGCGGTCTCTTTATCTATCTCGACAATCGTCTGATACCCATTCCAGCTATAAAATTTAGGGTTGAAGTTTCTCCCGACTACATCACGGCTTATGGCCTTGTGATAGTGGTTGAGATACTCGGTATAGAGAATGCCCTCATGTAAGACGAACAGCTTTGGCCATGTGTTGTGCTTCTTTTCCCCGTAGAAGAAGCGGATTTGGTCACTCATTCTTTTCATCTCCCTAAATGGGGAAACATGATAGATAAGCGAAGCTGAATAGCGTTTGAATCCACATAAAGACACTACCTATTCTGTGAGAGAGCAACATGTTGAATTAACAATGTAACTGTTTTCATTGCTTGTCAGTTACAGAGCGTCGGGTTTTGCTGTTGAACGTCCAGGTGTTGCTATTGCTGTGTTGATGGGCGACAGGGTTGAGCGGCCACTCAGGGTGATGGTCCGGAGGGCGTTCGGATGGTCGCAAGGGGAGGGGGCGCAATGGGAGCCGCTTTATCTCGGGTTTATCTGGCCAAAAATATCAAGACGGCGAGATAAGGGGGTTATCAAGGGGCAAAAACGGGGTGGAAGGATATCAAGGTTTTATCAATATGGCGGTGTGAGCGCATGTCAATTAATTGTTTTTAAATGGTTTTTATCAAAAATAATGAGGCGACGAAAAAAGTTGGCTCATATTTTTATCCGTTAGCTGGTCTTTATGTTTTCCGGGGATGAGAGGCCTAGTCTGTGCCCATTCTTTGGCGGGGCGTTCCGCCAAATGTGTATGTGACGACCCGACCTTTTATAGAACCGGAGATCTTATGTCCCTCGATACGAGCAAGAAGATTGGCCTTATCGCCTGTACAGGTGTGGTGGCCGGCAACATGATGGGGAGTGGCATCGCGCTGCTGCCTTCGGCACTGGCCACCATCGGCTCCATCTCTGTCTTTAGCTGGGCAATCTGTCTGGTAGGCGCCATGGGCCTCGCCTTTGTCTTCGCCCGCCTTGCTACCAAGAACCCGCAAGAGGGTGGCCCCATTGCTTACGCTGGCGAGATCTCTCCGGTGTTCGGTTTCCAGACCGGTGTGCTTTATTACCACGCCAACTGGATCGGTAACTTGGCCATCGCCATTACCGGCGTCTCCTACCTCTCGGTCTTCTTCCCCATTCTCAACAGCCCAATTCCGGCCGCCGCAGCCACCATCGCTGCCGTCTGGATCTTCACCTTCGTCAACCTGCTTGGCGGTAGCTGGGTGAGCCGACTCTGTACTCTGGGTCTGGTGCTGATCCTGTTGCCAGTGGTCGGTACTGCGGTGATGGGCTGGGGTCATTTTGATGCCACCGTCTACAGCCAGAACTGGAACACCACCAGTGGCAGCGACCTGCATGCGGTCATCAGCGCCGTGCTGATCTGCCTCTGGTCCTTCGTCGGTGTTGAATCCGCTGCTGTTTCGTCCGGCATGGTGAAGAACCCCAAGCGCACCGTACCGCTCGCTACCATGCTGGGTACCGGTATCGCGGGTGTTATCTACATCCTCTCTACCCAGGTGATCAGCGGCATGTTCCCGGCTGGTGAAGTGGCTGCCTCCGGCGCCCCGTTTGCCATGGCTTCTTCCGCTATCTTCGGTAGCTGGTCTGCGCCGTTCGTCTCTGCCTTCACCGCTCTGGCCTGCTTCACCTCGCTGGGCTCCTGGATGATGCTGGTGGGGGAAGCGGGCAAGCGTGCCGCCAACGACGGCAACTTCCCGAAAATCTACGGCGAAGTGGACAAGAATGGCGTGGCCAAGAAGGGGCTGATCCTCGGCTCCCTCAAGATGACTGCCCTGATGATTGGCCTGACCGCCTTCACCTCCCAGTCCGCTCACGCTGCCGATCTCTTCAACGTGCTGACTACCGATGCGGTGCTGCTGACCATGCTGCCCTACTTCTACTCCAGCATTAACCTGATCCGCTTTGAGGGCATGACCTCCCGCAGCATCGGCGCGATGATCTTCTCCGGTGTGGCCTGTGTCTTCTGTCTGGTCGCCCTGATGGGTGCCAAGGGTTCCAACCTCACCGCTACCTTCGTGGTGTCGCTCATCATCCTGATGTTCTACGCCAAAAAACAGGGTCTGCGTCAGCACGACGCCCTGCTCAACGAGCAACCCAGCAACTAATTCCCCCTTTTATCTTCCGAGCGCTCTTCACTCACCATCCCTGATGGAGAGCGCCCCTTTACGTGTGGAGCATTACGATGAATATCATTGCCATCCTCAACCACCTGGGCGTTTTCTTTAAAGAAGAACCCATTCGCCAGCTGCAAGCCTCCCTCGAGCGCAAGGGCTTCGAGGTTGTTTATCCGGTCGATGTGGCCGATCTGCTGAAGCTGATCGAGAAGAACCCCCGCGTCTGCGGCGCCATCTTCGACTGGGACAAATACTCCTTGGGCCTGTGCAAGGAGATCCACGATCGCAACGAGAAGCTGCCGATCTTCGCCTTCGCCAACGACCAGTCTACCCTGGACATTCACCTGACCGACCTGCGTCTGAACGTGCACTTCTTCGAGTATCGTCTCGGCATGGCCGACGACATCGCCCTCAAGATGGGCCAGGCCACTCAGGAGTATCAGGACGCCATCCTGCCGCCCTTCACCAAGGCGCTGTTCAAATACGTGGAAGAGGGTAAATACACCTTCTGTACTCCGGGTCACATGGGCGGTACCGCCTTCCAGATGAGCCCGGCCGGCAGCATCTTCTATGACTTCTACGGCCCGAACGCGTTCAAGGCAGACGTCTCCATCTCCATGCCGGAGCTGGGCTCCCTGCTGGATCACTCCGGTCCGCACAAGGAAGCCGAAGAGTACATCGCCCGTACTTTCAACGCCGATCGCTCCTACATCGTCACCAACGGCACCTCCACCGCCAACAAGATTGTCGGCATGTTCTCGGCACCAGCGGGCAGCACCGTGCTGGTTGATCGCAACTGCCACAAGTCGCTCACTCACCTGATGATGATGAACGACGTGACCCCGATCTACTTCCGTCCGACCCGCAACGCCTACGGCATTCTGGGCGGTATCCCGCAGAGCGAATTCAGCCGCGAAACCATCGCCGCCAAGGTCGCCGCCACCCCGGGTGCCCAGGCGCCGCGCTACGCCGTGATCACCAACTCCACCTATGACGGCCTGCTCTACAACACCGGCTTCATCAAGGAGGCGCTGGACACCCCTTACATCCACTTCGACAGTGCCTGGGTGCCTTACACCAACTTCAGCCCGATCTATGAAGGCAAGTGCGGCATGAGCGGCGAAGCCATGCCGGGCAAGGTGTTCTATGAAACCCAGTCCACCCACAAGCTGCTGGCAGCCTTCTCCCAGGCCTCGATGATCCACATCAAGGGTGACGTGGAGGAAGAGACCTTCAACGAAGCCTTCATGATGCACACCTCCACTTCGCCGCAGTACGGCATCGTGGCATCTACCGAGATCTCCGCCGCCATGATGCGGGGCAACACCGGCAAGCGTCTGATCAAGGACTCCATCGATCGCGCCGTCTCCTTCCGCAAAGAGATCAAGCGTCTGCGTGATCAGAGCGAAGGCTGGTTCTTCGACGTATGGCAGCCGGACAACATCGACACCGTCGAGTGCTGGAAGCTGGATCCGAAAGATGACTGGCACGGTTTCAACGGCATCGATGATGACCACATGTACCTCGACCCCATCAAGGTCACCCTGCTGACTCCGGGTATGGGTCGTGATGGCCAGCTGCTGGAGAAGGGTATCCCTGCTTCACTGGTCTCCAAGTTCCTCGACGAGCGCGGCATCGTGGTCGAGAAGACCGGCCCTTACAACATGCTGTTCCTGTTCTCCATCGGTATCGATCAGTCCAAGGCGATGCAGCTGCTGCGTGCCCTGACCGAGTTCAAGCGTGGTTATGACCTGAACCTGACCATCAAGAACATCCTGCCGAGCCTCTATCGTGAAGACCCGAGCTTCTACGAAGGGATGCGCATTCAGGAGCTGGCCCAGAGCATCCACGATCTGACCTGCAAATACCGTCTGCCGGAGCTGATGTTCAAGGCGTTCGACGTGCTGCCGGAGATGAAGATGACCCCGCACGCTGCATGGCAGCAGGAGCTGGCGGGTAATCTGGAAGAGGTGCCGTTGCGTGACATGGTTGACCGTATCAGCGCCAACATGATCCTGCCGTACCCGCCGGGAGTACCCTTGGTACTGCCGGGCGAGATGGTGACTGCCGACTCCCTGCCGGTGCTCGAGTTCCTCGAGATGCTGTGCGAGATCGGTGCCCACTACCCGGGCTTCGAGACCGACATCCACGGCCTCTATCGTCAGGCCGATGGCAGCTACACCGTCAAGGTGCTGCGTTAATCGACAGTGACAACCATCGAAAGTGACAACAACGGGCCGCAAGGCCCGTTTTTCCCTCCGGAATTCCTGTTCTTATTGCGTGAGTCGCCAACCATGAAGCGAGTGCTCTCCATTCAATCCCACGTAGTCTTTGGCTGTGCCGGCAACAGCGCCGCCGTTTTTCCCATGCGTCGCCTCGGGATCGAGGTGTGGCCGATGAACACGGTGCAGTTCTCCAACCACACCCAATACCGCGAAGGCTGGCAGGGGATGGTGATGCCCGGCGGCCATATCCGTCAGCTGGTGAACGGGCTGGCGGAGATCGGCGTGCTGGCCCAGTGCGATGCGATCTTGAGCGGCTACCTTGGTTCGGCCGAGCAGGGGGAGGAGATCCTGGCGGCGGTGGCCCGGCTCAAGGCGCTCAATCCGGCCGCCCTCTATTTTTGTGACCCCGTGATGGGTCACCCCGACAAGGGGTGCATAGTGGCACCCGGCGTCGCCGATTTTCTGAAACACCGTGCACTGGCCTGCGCCGATATGCTGGCCCCCAATCTGCTGGAGCTGGAACAGCTCACCGGCCGCGATATCCGCAATGTGCCGGAGGCCATCGAGGCGTGCCAGCAGCTGCGGGCACAAGGGGTCAAGCTGGTGATGGTGAAACATCTGGGCAAAGCCGGTTTTGCCATGGACCGCTTCGAGATGCTGCTGGTGTGCGAGGAGGGGGCTTTTCACCTCTCCCGCCCGCTCTACCCTTTTGCCCGCCACCCCATCGGGGTGGGGGATCTGCTAAGCGCCACCCTGCTGGCCAATCTGCTGGCCGGTTGCAGCCCGGTGGCGGCGTTCGAGCTTACCAACGCCAGCGTCGATGCAGTGCTGGCTCGCACCTGGCTGGCGGGGGCCTACGAGCTGCAACTGGTCGCGGCCCAGCACGAGATGGCGCTGCCGCAGGTCTCCATCCGGGCGACCCGTCTCTGAGCTGTCTACGCCGACGGTAAAAACAACAAAGCCCTGATAATCAGGGCTTTTCACATTTAAGATCTCGGGAGAGGGCTTAGTCCTGCGGGCTCTTGAGCGCCTTGATCACATCCTCTTTGGGCTCCAGCTCCTTGACCTGATTGAAGATCTCCAGCTCCCCTTGCGGACTGACGGTGTAGGCATCGGCATCCTGATAGCTGCCGCTGCCAGCGCTCTCGATGATGACCACCAGCTCGGGCTGTTTGTCGCCATTCAAATCGACCAGCTTTAGCTCCCGGATAAAGCCGTTGCGAGCCATCACCTTGCCATCCTGAAACTCATCCAGTGGAAATTGGGCGTTTTGACCCGAATAGAGCCGCACGTCATAGCTGCCGATTGAGGCGGGTTCACCTGCCCCCTGCGCCACCCGGATCACCTGCCCGGAGGGCAGGGTCAGTTGTTTGCTAAATCCCTCTTCGGCTTGTGTTTGTGCTTGTGCCGCCAGCGGCAGGGTCAGCAGCCCTGCGATCATCAATGCTCTGTTCATCTTGCAACCTCTTGCAGTCTGTTGACCGCGGGCTCCCGGGGGAGCCCGCGGTGATGCTGTTACCAGATCTTCACCCGCTTCTGGGGCGGCAGATAGAGCTTGTCCCCCGGCTTGATGTTGAATGCCTCGTAGAAGGCGGGAACGTTCGGCACCACGCCGTTGACCCGGTACTCGGGGGGCGAGTGGGGGTCGGAGCGCAGCAGCATCTGCATCAGCTCGGGGCGATACATCCCCTTCCACACTTGAGCCCAGCCGAGGAAGAAGCGCTGTTCGCCGGTAAAGCCATCCAGCACCGGTGCCTCCTTGCCATCGAGTGACAGCTCGTAGGCCTTGTGGGCGATGGTGAGACCGCCGAGATCGCCGATGTTCTCCCCCAGGGTGAACTGGCCGTTGACGAACTGGCCGTTGATGGGCTCGAAGCGGTTGTACTGGGCCACGAGACGGCTGGTGCGGAAGCGGAACTCCTTGAGATCCTGCGGCGTCCACCAGTCGCGCATCATGCCGTCACCGTCGGATTTGGCCCCCTGATCATCAAAACCGTGGCCCATCTCGTGGCCAATGACCCCGCCGATGGCGCCGTAGTTGACCGCATCATCCGCCGTCATGTCGAAGAAGGGGGGCTGCAAGATGGCCGCCGGGAAGACGATCTCGTTGTTGCTCGGGTTGTAGTAGGCGTTCACCGTTTGCGGCGACATGTGCCACTCGTCCCGGTCGACCGGCTTGCCGAGGCGCGCCAGACTGTCTGCATATTCAAAGGCTTGCGAGCGTTGCAGGTTGCCTACCAGATCATCCGGTTGGATGGCGATGGCGCTGTAATCCTTCCACTTGTCGGGGTAGCCGATCTTGGGGCGGAACTTGGCCAGCTTCTCGAGGGCCTGCGCCTTGGTCTCGGGCGACATCCAGTCGAGCTCCTTGATGCTCTGGCCGTAGGCGGTGCGCAGGTTCTCCACCAGCTGCTCCATCCGCTCCTTGGCCGCTGGCGGGAAGTAGCGGGCCACATAGAGCTGGCCGACCGCTTCACCCAGATGATCGTTCAGCACCCCGAGCGCCCGCTCCCAGTTGGCGCGCTGCTTGGGCGTGCCGCTCAACGTGGTGCCGTAGAAGGCAAAGTTGGCCCGGTCGGTTTCGCTGTCGAGATAGGGGGCGTAGTCGGTCAGCAGTTGCCACTTGAGGTAGGCCTGCCAGTCGGCGATGGGGGTCTGGGCCATCACCTGATCCAGCGCACTCAGATAGGTTGGCTGACCGATGATGAGTTCCGGCTGGCCCGCAATGCCCGCGGCGTTCAGATAGGCCTGCCAGTCGAGGTGGGGGGCGAGCCGTGCCAGCTCGCTGGCGGGGCGTTTGTTGTAGTTCTTCTCCCGATCCCGCAGGGCCACGTTATCCCACTGGATGGTGGCGAGCCGGGTTTCGAGGGTCAGAATCCGCTTGGCCTTGCCGCTCGGGTCAGACTCCCCGAGGCGGCCCAGCATGGCGGCGATATGCTGCTGGTACTTCTGGCGCATCGCTTGACTCTCGGGATCCTGCTTGAGGTAGTAGTCCCGATCCGGCAGCCCCAATCCCCCTTGATAGAGGTGGACGGCATAGCGGTCGGGGGATTTGGCATCGGCGTCGATCCAGATGCCGAACGGCGCGCCGCCGCCCATGCGGCCTGATTGGGCAAAGGCGCGGGCCAGTGCGGCCTGATCACCGATCCGGTCGATATCGGCCAGCGCCGGTGCCAGCGGGGTGAGCCCCTTGGCATCGCGACCTGCCTGATCCAGATAGCTGGCGTAGAGATCGCGGATCTGCTGGGTCGGCGTACCGGTGGCGGCATCCTGCTTGGCCAGCCCCTCGACCAGCACCCGCACATCGGCGAGGGATTTGTCCCGCAGCATGTAGAAGGCGCCATCGGCGGGGCGATCGTCAGGGATCTTGGCGGTGGCGAGCCACTTGCCATTGACGTAGCGGAAGAAGTCATCGCCGGGTTTGACCTGGGTGTCCATATTGGCCAGCGCCAGCCCGGAGTGTTTGGGGGATTCTTGCGGTGCCTGACTGCAGCCAGCCAGCAGGGCCAGTCCAATCAGGCCGGCCAGTAAGCTTTTCTTATTGTTCATCTTGTTTGATTCCAATTCGGGTTGTTTGCTTCCCTGCCCATCTTCCTTGCTCCAACCGGTTGTGCGACCGCCTTGCGGCCAGCTTGGTGGAGAGTGCGGGCGAGCCTCACTCTAGCAGCAGGGTTGCAGCTTGATAAGCCCGACTCTGCTAAGATCGGCCGGTCCGTTTTGGGGAAGCCTATGATTTCTCATCTTTATTCTCGCTTTTGTCTGACTATGCCAGCGCCGGAAGGTTCCGCCGGTCTGTTGGTGGCCTTCAGTGGCGGCCTCGACTCTACCCTGTTGCTGGTGCTGGCGGCGCAGTATGCCCGCGAGCATGGCCTTGCACTGCGTGCCCTGCACGTGCACCACGGCCTCAGCCCCCATGCCGATGAGTGGGTTGCGCATTGTGAATCCGTGTGTCAGCAATTGGCGGTGGAGCTGCTGGTCGAGCGGGTGACCTTGGCTCGTGGCAATGGCGAGAGTCTGGAGGCGCAGGCCCGTACCGCCCGTTACCAGCGGCTGACGGCCCGGTTGCGGGAGGGGGAGTGGCTGCTCACTGCCCACCATCAGGACGATCAGCTGGAGACCCTGCTGCTGGCCCTCAAGCGCGGTGCCGGTCTGCGCGGGCTGGCGGGGATCCTGCCAAGCCAGCCCTTTGCTGGCGGCCTGTTGCTGCGCCCGCTGCTCGATATGAGTCGCGCCGAGCTGGCCGAGGCGGCAGCGAGCCTCCCCTTTGGCTGGGTGGAGGATGAGAGCAATCAGGACGTGAGCTATGACCGCAACTTTTTGCGCCAGACGCTTATCCCCCAGCTCAAGGCGCGCTGGCCCGCCATGGCCCAGACCGCGGCGCGCAGCATGGCCCTGTGCGCCGAGCAGGAGGTGCTGCTGGAGGAGCTGGCCGAGAGCGACTGGCAGCTGGCGGGCGAGGGGGAGGCGCTCCATATCGGCCAGTTGCACGCCCTCTCACCCACCCGGCGCAACAACCTGCTGCGCTACTGGATCCGCCGTCAGGGGGGCGAGATGCCATCCCGTGAGCAGCTTGTCCGGCTGTGGCAGGAGGTAGCGCTGGCGCGCGGCGATGCCAATCCCCAGCTCAACTGGGGGCGCCAGAGCTGCCGCCGTTTTCAGGAGCGGCTCTATCTGGTGAGCCCTGACCTGCAACCCTGTCATCAGGTGTTGCCGCTGACCGTGGGTGAGCCGCTGACCCTGCCGGACGGGTTGGGCGAGCTGGTGGTACGCATGGCGGAGCACGGCGAGGGGCTGCTGCGTTCCCCCCAGCCGGACGAGCCGCTCTCGGTACGTTTTCAGGTGGCGCCCGGCATCCCCCTCAAACCGGTGGGACGGGGCGGCAGTCGGCGGATGAAGAAGCTGCTGCAGGAGTATGGCGTGCCCTCGTGGCAGCGGGGGCGCATCCCCATCCTCTACTATGGCGAGCAGATAGCGGCGGTGGTGGGGCTTTTTGTCTGCGACGGTTTTCTGGCGCAGGGGGCCGGGCTGGTTTGCCACTGGCAGGAGAGCGGGGCGGCCCCGGTTCTGCCCGAGCAGGTTCTCCCCTGAGGTGATCTCGGTCTGAGCGGGGGGAGCCCCAAAAAAGAAGCTCCGGTCACATGGCGCGCATGTGCCGGAGCAAAGAAGAGTTCGGGATTATTCATTATGGCTCGCCTTGCCAGCTTTTTTGCGGGCGTAGAGGTGACTGTCGGCCGCCTCGTAGAGGCTTGGCACATCGACCCCGGATTGCCAGCTGGCGGCGCCAAGGCTGCATCCGACCGAGAAGGTGCTGAGCTCCTTGTTGGTCATCAACATATGCTGCAGTCGCAGCCAGACCGGGCGCCACGCCTCGGGTTCGGCCGGTTGCAGCAGCAGGGCAAACTCATCCCCCCCGAGCCGGAAGGCTTGATCCGTGCTGCGGATACACCCCTTGAGCAGTTGGGCAAAGCGGCTCAGCACCAGATCCCCCACCGGATGACCCCAGGTGTCATTGATCTGCTTGAAGCGATCGAGATCCAGCAGCACCAGCACCAGACCGTGGGGCTCGCGGCTATGCTGCTCGATGGCACGGCCGATGGCCTCGTCAAAGTAGGAGCGGTTGCCAAGGCCGGTCAGGTGATCGAGCCGGACCAGCTGATCCAGTTTTTCCAGCCGCAGATAGAGGGGCAGCAGCAGGCAGAGCAGTTGATGGTACTGCATCAGTACCCGTTGCTGGCTGCCGCTGAGCGGATGCTCCAGCTCGTAGTGGAGCTGGCCAAGCAGCTGGCCGTGCTGACCGCGCAGCTCGAACGGATAGTTGTGCAGGCTGAGGGTGGCCAGCGGTGGGTGCTGGATCAGCACATGGGGCTGGCCGCAATCGAGGTAGAGGCCGTGGATCCTGACAATTCTTGCCGCACGATCGGCAAAAGTTGTCAGCAGGCTGCCAAGATCGCTCTGGCCCAACAACTGTTCCAGCAACTGGTTGCGTTCAATGCTGGGCAAGGGCGTAAGCCGCTCCATCTGGCGAACCCACTGCTCGATGCCATGGCTCAAGCCATTAACTGACGACGTATTTTCCATGGTCTTCCACCTGTATACCTGATTACTGCTCTTGCATACCCCTTTCCTGTCGTCGTTCTTGCAATTGGTATGCCCAATATATCTTTCCTGGCTCGATGATCGGCTGACTAGACTTAAGTCGATAAAAGGAGAGGAAAATTTGTACACCGACCTGTTGATCCTGCTGTTCGCCGCCGTCCTGCTGGTGGCAACTTTCCGACGCCTCGGCTTGCCGGTGATCCTCGCCTACCTGATTGCCGGCGTGTTGCTCGGCCCCCACGGGTTGGCGGTGATCACCGGCCAGTCGATCATGCAGACCATTGCCGAGCTCGGGATCGTCTTTCTGATGTTCTCGCTGGGGCTGGAGTTCTCCCTCCCGAAATTGCTGGCGATGCGCCGACTGGTGTTGGGGGTGGGGGGGCTGCAGGTGCTGCTTACCTCCCTGCTCTTCTTTGGTATCGCCTGGTGGTGGGGGTTGGGTCTGGCGCAGTCGCTGGTGGTGGCGGGGACGCTGGCGCTCTCCTCCACGGCGGTGGTGATCAAGCAGCTCGGGGAGCAGAAGCAGCTGCACACCCGCCGCGCCCAGCTGGGGGTGAGCGTGCTGCTGTTCCAGGATCTGGCGGTAGTGCCCCTGTTGGTGATGATCCCCATTCTCGCCCAGCCGGATGTGCAGGGCAGCGCCCTGGCCGCCGAGATCGCCTGGGCCACCCTCAAGGGGCTGTTTGCCCTCTTCACCCTGCTGGCGGTCGGCAAGTGGTTGCTGCCGCTGCTGTTTCACGAGGTGGCGCGGGCTCGCTCCGACGAACTGTTTGTGCTGAGCGCCCTGCTGGTGGCGCTGCTCGCCGCCTTTATGACTTATTCGCTGGGGCTGTCGATGGCATTGGGGGCTTTTCTGGCGGGGATGATGTTGGGGGAGTCCCACTATCGCCATCAGCTGGAGGTGGACATCAAGCCCTTTCGCGACGTGCTGATGGGGCTCTTCTTCATCACCATCGGCATGGCTATGGATTGGGTGCTGGTGGCGCAGGCGTGGTGGCAGGTGCTGATCTGCGTGGTGCTGCTGGTGCTGTGCAAATCCCTGCTGGTGCTGCTGGCCGGACGGCTGATGGGGGAGCGCAAGCGCGACAGCATGGCCGCTGGCATCATGTTGAGTCAGGTGGGGGAGTTTGGCTTTGTGTTGCTGGCACTGGCGCTCCACCACGGCCTGCTTGATCAGCAGCTGGTCTCCCGGCTGATCGGAATGGGGATCATCTCCATCGCCATGACCCCCTGGCTGGTGACCCAGGCCCACTCGCTGGCTCGCAGCCTCACCGATCCGGCGCTGCTGACCCGCTCCGAGGTTGCCCAGTCGGGCCTGAGCAAGAACCAGCATGTCATCATCGCCGGATTTGGTCGGGCCGGGCAGACCTGTGCCCGCTTCCTCAAGATCGAGGAGATCCCCTTTCTGGCCCTCGACCTCGACCCCGAGCGGGTGAGCGAGGCCAAGCTGGCGGGGGAGCAGGTGGCCTTCGGTGATGCCAGCCGCCGCGATATTCTGCTGGCCGCCGGTCTGTTGCGGGCGCGGTTGGTGATCA
>NZ_JRGK01000064.1 GCF_000764645.1 Aeromonas finlandensis | reverse complement strand
GCTTTATCACCGCCCACTACGGCCCCATTCTGATGCGGATCACCCAGGCGATCTCCAAGGCCAATCCGGCCCTGTCGCCAGCGGATCTCTTCTGGCGCCTGCACTTCACCCTGGGCACTGTCGTGTTCACCATGGCCTCCGCCGATGCGCTACGCGACATCGCCCTGGCCGACTTTGGCCAGCAGCTCGATGTGGAAGGGCTGGTGCGCAACGTTATTCCTTATCTGGCGTCCGGAGTCGGGGCGCCCGTGGAGTCGACCAGGCTCTCCCTGGCCGTGTAACAACCAACAATAAATCAACGGAAACAGTGAAATAGAAGGAACTTCGGTATGATCACATTGCTTGTCCTGCTGGTGCTGGCGATAGCCGTTGTGCTCGGCGTACCCTCCATCCGTAAAAAGGTGGTAACCCGTCCGGTGTTCGGCATCTTCAAAAAGATACTGCCGCCCTTGTCAGCTACCGAGCGGGAGGCCATGGAAGCTGGCTCCGTCTGGTGGGATGGCGAGTTGTTTCGCGGCAACCCCGACTGGAAAAAACTGCACGGTTACGGCAAGGCCGAACTGAGCGCCGAAGAGCAGGCCTTTATCGACAATCAGGTCGAAACCCTGCTCGCCATGGTCGATGACTTCAAGATCGTCAACGAAACCAAAGACCTGCCGGAGCCGGTGTGGGACTATCTGAAGAAGGAAGGCTTCTTCTCCCTGATCATCCCGAAATCCTACGGCGGCCGCGAATTCTCGGCGATTGCCAACTCCACCATCGTCACCCGTATTGCCACCAAGAGCCTGAGCGTGGCGGTCACCGTCATGGTGCCAAACTCTCTCGGCCCGGGCGAGCTGCTGATGCACTACGGTACCCAGGCCCAGAAAGATTTCTGGCTGCCGGGACTGGCCAACGGCAAGGAAGTGCCCTGCTTCGCCCTGACCGGGCCGGAAGCGGGCTCCGATGCGGGCGCCATTCCTGACAAGGGGATCGTCTGCAAAGGGATGCACAAGGGTGAAGAGGTATTGGGTATTCGCCTCAACTGGAACAAGCGCTACATCACCCTGGCGCCCCGCGCTACCGTGCTGGGGCTGGCGTTCAAACTCTATGACCCGGAAAAACTGCTGGGTGACAAGGAAGAGCTGGGCATCACCTGCGCGCTCATCCCCACCAGCCACCCCGGCGTGCGCGTCGGCGATCGCCACTACCCCATGGGTCTGGCGTTCCTGAACGGCCCGACCTTCGGCAAGGATGTGTTCATTCCGCTCGACTGGATCATCGGCGGCCCGGATTACGCTGGCCGTGGCTGGCGCATGCTGGTGGAGTGCCTCTCCGCCGGTCGCGGCATCTCGCTGCCTGCCTTGGGTACCGCTTGCGGTCACATGGCGAGCCGCACCGTGGGCGCATACTCCTACGTGCGCAAACAGTTCGGCATGTCCATCGGCAAGTTTGAAGGGGTGCAAGAGGCGCTGGCTCGCATTGGCGGCCTCACCTATCAGCTGGAAGGGGCCCGTCGCATGACTGCTGGTTCGTTGGATCTCGGTCAGGCACCGGCCATCGTCACCGCCATCTCCAAGTACCACATGACCGAAATGGCGCGCCAGATCATGGATGACTCCATGGACATCCACGCCGGTCGTGCCATCCAGCTGGGCCCGAAAAACTACACCGGCTACGCCTACATGGGTATTCCGGTCGCCATCACGGTGGAAGGGGCCAACATCCTGACCCGTAACCTGATGATCTTCGGGCAAGGGGCCACTCGCTGCCACCCTTACGTGTTTGCCGAGCTGGAAGCGGCCGCCGACACCGACGTGGAGCGCGGTCTCGAGAAGTTTGACGCCCTGCTGATCAAACACATCGCCTTCGGTACCGGCAACTTCTTTGGCGCCCTGTTCCAGGGGCTGACCCTGGGTCAGTTCAACAGCGCGCCGGTGGCTGGCGAAACCGCCCGCTACTACAAGCAGCTCTCCCGCATGAGTAAAGGGCTGGCGTTGTGTGCCGACGTCTCCATGCTGATGCTGGGTGGCGATCTCAAGCGCAAGGAGATGATCTCCGCCCGTCTGGGTGACGTGCTGAGCCACCTCTATCTGGCCTCCGCCACCCTCAAGCACTACGAGGATCAGGGCCGCATGGTCTCCGATCTGCCGTTCGTGCAGTACGCGGTGGAGCGCAACCTCTACCTGATTGGCAAGGCGTTCGAGGGCTTCTTCCAGAACTTCCCGAACAAGGTGGTGGGTGCCGTGCTCAAGCGTGTGGTGTTCCCGTTCGGCGTCGGTTACAAGATGCCGGCAGACGATCGCTGCCACGCCATCTGTCTGGCCATGATGAAGCCGGGCGAGTTCCGCGACCGTCTGACCGCCCTCTGTTATGTGGGCAAGGACGATGCGGATCCGGTCGGCCTGATGGAGCGCGCCTTCCAGGCCATGGTGGCGGTGCAGCCTTACGAGAAGAAGCTGGTGCAGGCCCAGAAAGAGGGCAAACTGCCCCGCAAACTGGCCTTGCCGGAGCTGGTTGCCGCTGCGCTTGCCGGTTCCATCCTGAGCAAGGACGAAGCGGACAAACTGCTGGCCGCCGATGCCCTGCGCTACGAAGCGATTCAGGTAGACAACTTCGCCCCGGGCGAGCTGGAAGGATTCTCCCAGCCACACAAGGTCGATCACGCAGCCTGATCCTGACCGCACTCTGTTATGACGCAACGGCCCTTCGGGGCCGTTTTTGTCATATTAAAGCCCTCTTTTTACTGTTCGTACATACAGTATGCAGCCAAACGGGCCGCAGTTTGCTATCTTGGCGACCATCACTCGCCTTTAGAGCAATCAACACCCATGAGCATTATTTTGGGCATCGATCCGGGATCGCGGATCACCGGATACGGGGTTATCCGGGTCGTGGGCGGCAAGGCTGAATACTTGGGCTCTGGCTGCATCCGCACCGATTGTGGCGAGCTGCCAGCGCGCCTCAAGCAGGTCTATGACGGGGTCTGCGAAATCATCACCCAGTTCAAACCCACCGAGTTTGCCATCGAGCGGGTCTTTATGGCCCGCAACGCCGACTCGGCCCTGAAACTGGGGCAGGCCCGGGGCAGCGCCATCGTCGCAGCGGTCAACGCCTATCTGCCGGTGAGCGAATACTCCGCCACCCAGATCAAGCAGGCGGTGGTCGGCACCGGCGGCGCCGCCAAGGAGCAGGTGCAGCATATGGTGACCCATCTGCTGAAACTCTCCGCCACCCCGCAGGCGGATGCGGCAGATGCCCTCGGCGTCGCACTGTGCCACCTGCACACCCGCCAGAGCCTAATCAAGATGGCAGGCCGCGCCAGCAGCTCGGTACGTGGCCGCTATCGCTGAGCCCTTGCTCACCCGCACGGATCACCTCTGCATCGCTAAATAAAAAACCGCCCCGGCTAGCCGGGGCGGTTTTGTTTGGCCATTTTGTTTGACCGCTTAGCGGGCCGAGACAGTGATGCTGGCGAAATCGATCAGATTGACCGCGCCCTTTTGACCTCCAGCATCGTTGTAGGTGTCGTTCGCCTTCAGATAGCTCATGTTGTAGAAATCGCTCACCCGAATGTCATACTCCCCGGCGGGCAGATCCACCACGAATGGCGTTGAGTCACGCAGCGGTTTGAGGTCGCCCTCTTTCATCACATGGGGCATCTGTACCATGCCGCTGGCGACCACCTGGCCACCGCTCACTACCGAGATCCGTTTCACCCCGTTGGTCACCCCCAGATTGATGGCATGCTGGGCATTGCTGTATTGCAGGCGAATGGTGCGCTTGCCATCCAGCTTGACCCCCTGCACCAGCAAGCTGTCGTCAGGGCGGCCCCAATCCTTGAGGTAAGGGACGGGAATGGCCCCATCGGCGGCGCTCACGCTGCCGGTATGGGAGACGTTGGCCCCATCGATGGCGATATGTTGCAGCGCAGGCTGATAGCAAACCGGCTTGGCATGATGGGAGCGGTTGCCGGACTCCGGATAGACCGCCTCGGCACTGTAGCAATAGGCCTTGCCCGGCTGCAGTGCCATATCGTCGACCCAGCTGGTCGCCCTATCCAGACCGGAGGCCACCCGCTTGCCATCCCGATAGATGTTGTAGCTGATCGCCCCCTTGTTGATAGTGTCCTGCAAGGCGACCATCAACTTGCCCTGCTGCTCGCTGACCCCCAGCAAGGTTGGCTCGGTCGGTGCGAATACCTGACGATTCTCGACATCCAGCGGCGCCACATCCTTGATCAGGCGGATCCCCTGATCGTCCGCCACGGCAGCACCAAGCGTCACTTCAATCCGGTTGCTGGCGGCCAGCATCCCTTCACTGATCAGCTCACCCACCGGGGCACCATTGAGCGTCACGCTCTGCACCGGATAGTAACTGCCCTCCCCGCCCAGTTCCGGCAGGTGCAGCACGATGTCGATCTGCTTGCCACGATAGTTCAACCCCTTGAGCGCAGCCTCAGGCTTGGCCCCCAGCAAGCGGTGCAGGTGGGAGGTAATGAACGGCTTGATCCGGATCCCCCCCTCTTCCACTTTGTAGCCGAAGGTGGTGTCGGTCACCATGCCAAGGTAACCCCCGACCGACCAGAGCTGGCGCTGGGAGTTGATCACCGGCCCCGTCAAATCGGGATGGGTCAGATCCATCAGAGAGGGTTGGCCGGAGAGCCACTCGAGGTTCTCCATGTTGGAGAGGTTCAGCGCGGCGCCGCGCATCAGGGAGTCAATATGGTGATCGACCACGGCAACGTTCTGCACCAGGGCCGCCGCCTTCAGCCCGTAGGCGGAGACGAAGGGCCAGATGGCGCGGTTATGGTAAACCGGCATATCGGGTTGCTGCGGGAAGTAGACCGGCGCGCCATAAGGGCCCATGGGGTAACGACTGATGATCTCTTTGGCCTGCGCCTCATCGGCAACACCGGCCAGAATGGCGAGGGATTCCCCCAATAGATCGAACTTGTAGGCCGGGCTCTGATCGGTAGTGGTGTTGATCAGGCTGGCATACATCTTCTCGTCAGCCAGCCAGAAAGCACGATTGATCGCCAGTTTCAGCTCGCCCGCCCACTGGTTATAGCGGCTTGCCAGCTCATCGCGACCCAGTTCACCCGCCACCAGCGCGGCCAGCAACAACCCCTGATAGTGGGTCACGTTGGTGGAGAGGGATTTGCTCATGCCGATGTGGGCGATATCGGCGGTGATCCACTTGGCATAGGTCTGGTCGCGCCAATCGAGGAAGGATTGCTCCCCCACGTAGAGACCATCAGCGCGATCAAAAGCGGCCAGACGATCACTCTCTATGGTGTTGCTCAGCCCTTCAAACACCTCGGGCAAGAACGCACTGCGCTCGGCATCCGGCAGGGCGGCCAGCACCCGCTCGGCCCCCAGGGCCCAGCTCATGCGATCGGTACTGATGGGCCAGCTGCCCCCGGTACCGGTATCCTGAATGATCTGGCGTCCTTGCGGGATCAAACTGTCCATATCGCTTTTCAGCTCGGCTCTGAAATCAGAGAGCTTGAACTGCAGGGAGTTGCGCGCACGCTGAGGATCAAGCACCCCCAGTCCCAGATCGGTGGCGTAGGAGAGATCCCGCGTCCAGACGTAATGCCACTTGGCGCCGGTTTCAAAGCAGTCGCAAGGGATCGCCTGACCACCGTTGTAACTGCCATCCTTGACCTGAGCCACGCTGTTCTGGCGCATCTCGTGAGCGGCCAGCGCAAACAGGGCATCAAAGACCATGTTGCCGGATCGCAAGCGGGGCAGATCGGACTGCTCCTGATAGGTGGTAAAGTTCTCGCCCGGATCACGCAGCTCCTGAGTGGTCGATTGCGCATAGCTACGATACTCGTCACCGGCCTGCTTGACCGAGAAGGTTGCCGTTTCCTTCACCCCGGGCTTATAGGTCTCATACTCGCGCTTCTCGATCAGCTCATGCCCTTCATGGGGATTGATCATGCCAAGGTCACCCTCCCCAGCGACGCTGACCTGCAACAGGGGGGCGTTCTCATCCTGGCTGGCATCCAGCAGGAACTTGTAATACCCCTCCCGCTCCACCCGCACTGTTGCCAGCTGGCACTGGGCATCGCAGCGCTGCATCTTGACCGGGTTGTTCAATGCAATGACGCCATTGAGCCCAAAACCGATCCCCTCCTGCGCGGAGGCGATCTTTATCTTGTGCTCACCCGCCGTCAGCTTGGCCACCATCACATACTGCCTGTCCCCCTGATAGACCATCTGCAGCACGGGTTCCAGATTGCCATCAATCCCTTTCAGATAGAGGCTCTCGCTGTAATTGGGGTCATCACGGGCCATGGAGAACTCGATGGCCGGAGCAGCCAGATCGGCCTTGGTCACCTTGACCTGAATGTCGAGCAGCCCCTTTTCCGTCACCACCAGACGGTTGTTCTGCCCGTTGTTCTGGTAGTACATGGGGTAGACCTGACCGGGGAAGATGCTGGTCTCCTTGCGGGAGTCCGCAGAGAAATCGGGATATTTGGTCCACTCGGGGCCAGCCACTTTGAAGGGGGACATACCCGAGTTCATTTTCAGGTTGTCCAGACGATAGACACCCTCCTTGAAGGTCAGTTTGAACTTCTCCTCACGGCCCCAGCCGCTAAATTCACCGACCATATAGAGATCAAAATCCCAGGGCGCCTTCACCTCGGGTTTGACCTCGTTATCGTTGCCGCTGGATGAGCTGTCGTTACAACCGGACAAAAGAACCCCGCCGCAGCATAACGCCACGGATAAAGCCAATGGACGAATTTTCATATTTTCCCTTCGTTACTTTTTTGTTTTTTTATTGAAACAGCATTGAGTAAAACTGTTTTTGCCAGTCTACGTGGTCAGCATTCACCAGAAAAATAGACCGCGACACCAGCGACATAGATAACATCTATAACCAGGTGAAATTACGTGATCGCCCGCACCAAACCGGCTATCGAATGGCAAAAATGAATTGGATACAACGTGAAGGGAGCCACATAAAAAATAGCCCGTCAGCGAAGGGGAATAATTGACAGCCCATGGTGATTACACTAGCTTGGCGCACCACCAGACCATGACCGGACGCCATGTTAGTGGACAAACATCTAAGACAGTTTATTGAAGTGGCCACCCACAAAAATGTCAGTCTGGCAGCCAGGAAAATGGGGCTCAGCCAGCCAACGCTGACGCACAACATGAAAAAGCTTGAGGAGAGTCTGGAGACGACCTTGCTAGTCAGACACGCTGGCGGCGTGACGCTTACCGCCGCCGGAGAGCTGCTGCTGGAGCAGGCGCGCGTAATGCAACGGATCTACGATGACACTCTCAGGCAGCTGGCCACCCTGCGCGAGCGCACCGCGCGGCCGCTGAACGTGGGCACCGGACATGCGTGGTGGCAGCCGGTATTGCAACCTGTCACCGCCCGCTATCAGCAAGCCAACCCATCCTGCGCCATCAACATTGAAGTCGGCAACCATCTGCGCCTGCTCGATCTGCTGTTGGGCAATCATATCGATCTGTTTCTCGGACATGAAATTCACGGGCTGGCCAAAAATTACAGCCTGATATTTATCCCGCTATTTATTTCTCACGATGGGGTATTTGTCAGAGCGGGTCATCCCCTCACAGGGAAAATATGCAGCAAGCAGGATCTGGTCGATTATCCCAGCCTGCTGGTGACGCCGGATGAGGATAAATATCTGCATCTGGTCGATGATTTGGCGAGAAAAAAACAGGAACGCGCCGCCATGAAGTTGAATGACAAAATCATTTATAGCAGCAACTCCCTGCTCACCAGCATTGATATTGTCAATAGCAGCAATGCGGTCATGCCTTATCCGGTGAGCATGGCCGATTATTTTTCCCGATTCGGTATTGGCCAGCTGAATATGGGCGAAGAGTACAACAAGGGGACTATCGGTATTTATATCCCTCGCGAGAAGATCGATGAGCCCCACATTCAGATGCTATGTCAGGAGATCCAGGCTCAAATCACCCGCAATAGCGCCCTGATTGCCACCTTCTGATCCCGCGTTTATCCCGCCTCGGCCCGCCCGGCTTCCGCGCTTGCCTCCGCAATGCGCGCTTGCTGCTCACCCCGCTTTTCCAGCGCCGTACTCATGGCGATGGAA
>NZ_JRGK01000063.1 GCF_000764645.1 Aeromonas finlandensis | reverse complement strand
GGCTGTCGTACTCGGCCCAGACCGGATGGGCGGTGAGGATCTGGCGGATCCGCTGAGGGTCGTCACAGACGCTGTCCGGACTGCGTACCTTGACCGGGTTGCTCTGGACAAATTCCGGGGTGAAGTCATCGGATTCACCGAGCTCGGCAAAGTAGCCGAGCAGCTCGGGATCCTTGACCTCGATGCGGGCCCCCTCATCGCTCAGGCGAATGGCGGCGGCGTAGTCTTGGGTCTCGTTGCTGCCCATGGCGACGCAGAAGCAGTTCTCGAAGCTCTTGCGGCACTCCAGCAGCACCAGCTTGAGCTTGCTGCGCAGCCGGGCGTAGTAGACGTCGCTGTTCTGGCCGTTGTTCAGATAGACCTGATCCAGCCTGCGCAGGGCGTGGATATCGCAGCTGCGCAAGAACAGCAGGGTGGGCTTGGCCTCCACCTTTGATTCGCGCAGCGCCAGATTGTCGAAGTGGAACAGGGTCTGGGTGATGGGGAGCACCACCTCTTTCGGGGAGAAGTGGGACTTCTCCTGCCACACCAGATCGGCCGGATGGCGGATGCTGTGGTAGGTGACGTTGTCGGTGTCGGAGAAGCGACCGCCCCGATATTCGGCTGCAGGGGCCATGATCCGGTAATCGGGTAGCAGCCGCTCGAACAGCTGCACCAGCGCGGGATGGGTGAGAAGAAACGACATAAATAAACACCTTGTATGAGGGTGAGATGCCCTGGCATAGGGATGAGGCGCAAGCCGCTAAGAGTGTCTGGCACCGGTTCTGGCCGCGCTTGCCTCGCCACGGTCTGTTTTTATGACTCATGTTGTTCAACTGACCCGATTGTTATTGTGTTGGCGGCGCGAGCGTCGCGGCAGGTCGGGTCATGCCTGTAAAACCCTTATCAATTGAGCAGGGCGGCCTGATAGCCTGCGCACTTGCCCATCACGTATCCCATCTCCAGCTTGTTGATGTCGCGGGTAAAACGGGAAACGGGGAAGTAGTCGGCCGGGGCGATCACCTCGATCTGGCAATCAGCCGGCGGATTGGCGATAAAATCGAGCGCCTCGTTGTAGCTGCGATCCCGCTGCTCCAGAGCATGGGCCAGCGCGGGGCGGGTCTTGAGCAGGGTGCGGATCATCCAGGGGAACGGCATCGGCTTGAGCCGGTAGCCGAGCGGCTCGGAGAGGATCACCGTCAGGTGACGGGCACCGCGGCGATAGGCCTCGATCACGGGGATGGAGTCGGCCACCCCGCCATCGGTCATCGGCACCCCGTGTACCTCCGGGTATTCGCGGGAGGCGAGGGGAATGGCGCAGCTGGCGGGCAGCACCTCGTTCATGTTCTCCGGCTTGACCCGGATGTACTCCGCCTTGCCGGTCAGGGTATTGGTCACCACCGCATAGAAGGGGATGCCGGTCTCCCGGTAGGCGTGAATGTCGAGGGGGTACTTGCGGCAGCTGGTGTTCCACAGCCAGTGGATATCCACCAGATTGCCCCCCTTGGCAAAGCGCAGGGGATCCATAAACTGCTGGCTGCACGCCAGCTCGGTCAGAATGTCGTGGCTGCGGCCATGCTGGCTGGCAAGGTAGGCCAGCAAGTTGGTGGCCCCCGCCGAGACGCCGATGGCGAAGTCAAAGGGGCGATAGTCATGTTCGATAAACGCATCCAGCACGCCGCTGGCAAATATGCCGCGCATGGCGCCGCCTTCTACAACCAATGCGCTGGGGGATGCGGTTTTGTTCATGACAGGCACCTCATTTAAGTGAGAGAGAAAAGTTAAGTCGGAGAGAAAACGCCCGGGCTGTCAGGCCGACCGTTCTGACAGCCAACCGGGGTTGGCCATCGCAATGAGGTCATTCTAAGAAGGGGATGGTGTTTAGAATATCTGTTAATAATGAATTAAGTGTTTTGTATTTCTAAACACTAACGATAAAACTTGTTGTACTAGCAGGGGATTTGTAGGAGTCTCAATTACTCTGTAATGGCTAGATATTGGCAAGGATGAGTGTGTCATGACGTTATTGGTTCCCCCGCTGCTCCAACGTGGCGATACCATCGCTTTTTTCTCCCCCTCCAGCGCGGCAACCACCTGGGCCCCCAACCGTTTTGCCCGCGCAAAGGCCTTTCTCGAAGGGCAGGGCTTTGGGCTCAAGGCGGGTAGCCTCACCGGCCAGCAGGATCACTGGCGTTCTGGCTCCATTGCCGAGCGGGCCGAAGAGCTCAACGCCCTTATTCGCGACCCCGAGGTGCGCTGCATCATCTCGGTGATTGGCGGCAGCAACTCCAACTCCCTGCTGCCCTACCTCGATGTTGAGGCGCTGAGGCGCGATCCCAAGATCATCGTCGGCTACTCCGATGTGACGGCGCTGCTGCTCGGCATCCATGCCCAAACAGGTCTGGTCACCTTTTATGGCCCGGCGCTGGTGGCCTCCTTTGGTGAGTTGTCTCCGCTGGTGGACGAGACGCTCGCCAGCTTTTTACAGATTGTGCAGGCCGACGCAGCTGGCGTCCCCTGCACGCTGCCCACCCCGGCACTGTGGACCGATGAACGGCTGGACTGGGAGAATCAGACCCGGGCCAAGATCTGTCAGCCCAATCGGCTGATATCAGTGGGGTCTGGCCGGGTAGAGGGACGGCTGATCGGCGGCAACCTCAACACCATGGCGGGGATCTGGGGCTCCCCCTATATGCCGACCATCCAGCAAGGGGACATTCTGCTGCTGGAGGACAGCCTCCATTTGGCTGAGACGGTGGAGCGCTCGTTTGCCCACCTCAAGTTGTGCGGGGTCTTTGATCGGATCGGCGGCCTTATTCTTGGCAAGCATGAGCTGTTTAACGATCAGGGCAGCGGCAAGCGCCCCCTCGATATCCTGCTGGAGGTGGTGGGGGAGCCGACCTTCCCCATCCTTGCGGAGTTTGATTGCGCCCATACCCACCCCATGCTGACGTTGCCGCTGGGTATCGAGGTGGCGCTCGATCTCGACCGTCAGCAGCTCACCTTGCTGCAGCCCTGGTGGCGAGCAGAATGAGTGCGAAATGAATGTCAAAAATGGATGTCAAAAAACAAGGCCGCTGATGCGGCCTTGTCTGTGTTGGCGAGGGGGATCAGGGCAGGGCATCGGCCCGGAAGCTGGCACGGATCTGCGGCACCAGGCTTGATGGGTCAAACCCCTTCTCTTCACCCAGCACCGGATGGAGCAGGGGCTTCTCTTCGATGGGGGTGATATCCCCCGCCAGCAGCTGGCGGGTGGCCTGACCCATCTGGTAGAGCTGGCGCACCGGCGCAAACTGGGTTGCCAGATTGAGGGGATCATCGGCGCGGGCAAAGGCCATCATGGGGATCTGATAGGTGGCATCGCGCGCGGGCTTGTTACCGTGAATGCCCTTGCCGGCGGACATCAAAAACGGCTGGTGATCGCCAAAGGCCACCACCAGATAGCGTTTGCCCGACTGGTCGAGGGTCTTGAGCAGCCGCTCCAGCGAGGCCATGGCATCCACCACCCCGGTGTAGTAGGTGTTGAGCAGCTGGGTGTCGCTCTCGCTCTGGTTCGGGCAGGCGCCGCTGCGCTCTTGTGCCTGATAGCGGGGGCCATCGAAGGGGCCGTGGCCCTGCATGGTGACCGCATAGGCAAACAGCGGCTTGTCATCCTGTTCGCTGCGTTTGAGCAGGTGATCGACGAGGGCATCGTCGGAGATATAGAGCCCCTTGTGCTCAAGGGTGGTGAAGCGGGTATCGAACCAGCGCTCCTGGTAACCGAGCGCCGGGATCGCCTTGGCGCGGCCCCAGAACTTCTCCACATAGGGGTGGACAAACAGGGTCTGATAGCCGCTCTGGTTGGCGCTTTGGGCCAGCCCCGGCACCTGCTCCGAGAGGTAGTAGTAGGGCACTACCCCTTGCTTGAGCAAGCCCACCGGCAGGCCGGTGTTCATCTCGAACTCCGCCAGCACCGTCATGCCGCCGGTGGTGGGGGAGTGGATGCTCTTGTGCCACTGCTGCACGCTGGCGGGCAGGGAGAGGGTGGGGGCAGGGGCGCAGATCCGCCCCTTCCAGTCGAGCCAGAGTGACTCATATTGCAGCACGATCACCAGATCCCAGCGCGGCGCAATCCCTTGGGGCTGATGGCTCAGCTGGGGGGTCAGCTCGTTGATCTGCAAGGGGTAGCGAAACACACTGCCGCTTTGCAGCATTTCGTCCACCAGATTGAACAGATAGAGGCCGGGGCCGGAGCGGATGATGTCCCTGTGGTAGTTGACCGCGCGGTCCACGTAGCGAATGTTGGCCCCCAGCAGCTTGTTGCCGGTCTGGGTGGCAAAGACGCACAGGGCAAAGAAGGCGACGGTGGCAGCGGCAGTGCGCAATACCCAGCGTGACAGGGCAAAGCGCCAGCATAGAAACAGTGCCAGCAAAAGGGTGAAGATGGGCAGGATGGGGTGCTGGTCGAGCAGGATCCGCAGCAGTGCCAGCAGGTTGCCAAAATCGTCCCCGCCGAGCGGCACGCCGTAGATGGCGATCTTCATAAAGTTGGCGAGCAGGCCTATACCGGAAAGCGCGGTAAAGACCAGCCCCATATAGAGGTTGAAGCCCGCCAGCGCGCAGAGGCTCCACCCCAGCACCATGCTGCCCCAGGCCAGGTAGTAGTGCTCCGGGCGAAAGCCTGACCAGAGCAGAAACTCCCCCAGTTTGAACACCACGAAGCCGTGCAGCAGCACGAAGGTGAGGTTGCCGAGCAGCAGGCTGCCGATGATCCGCCAGCGCAGGCTGCGGCGCAGTTTTGGCAGCACCGTTTTGAGCACGGCGGCGCTCAGGGCCAGCACCATGGTCAGGCTCACCACCAGATAGGTGAGGTTGAAACCCTGCTCCGGCAGGGTTTGCAGGATCTGGCTGAAATCACCGCTCTCGGGGCGATCGTTGAGCAGCAGGCCGATGCGCAGTTGGTAACGGCTGTCCAGCGCATCGTCCGGTGCCCGCAGGGTGCTGTTGAGATCCAGGGTGCAGCGGGTGTTGCGACATACCTGCCGCTTCTCTACCGGCTGGCTCAGTTCGTCGATCCGCACTCCCTTGTCGTTGAGCAGCTCCACCCGCACCTTGTCCCCCGCTTGCAGCGGCCCCCGCAGCTGCCATTGGCTGCGCACCACCAGATAGAGGCCGCGACTGTCGCTTTTATAGAGCAGGGCGTGGCGGGTGAGGGTGGCCAGCGGATTGTCGGCGGGGCCCAGCACCAGCGGCTGGGCACGGCCCAGCCAGCTACCGGGATTGATCAGCGGCAACAGCAGGGTCAGCAGCAGTAATCCGCCCAGCAGGGCCAGCAGCAGGGAGGAGAGGCTCGGGACACGCAAGTGCGCGCGGCCAGAGCGAAAGAGAGTCATAGAAGCTCATCCTTTGAGCAAGTGGAAGAGATGCAGTTCGTCTGCATACTGTTTGACCCGATGGTGCGGGCCTTGTTCCAGGTTGTCAATTTAATGACCATTTAATGAATATTTGGTTACCGTTCAACCCTGCAAAATGTGATCCCGATCGAGGGGTTGCACGGAATATGTGATGAAAGCGTCATCATGGTGTTTTGCCGCTGGTATGGGAGGGGGGCGCTGTTTAGGCTCTCAATAGCGACAGGAGGTACATGTATGAATCCTAAAGTGATGGCGCGTCAGGCCAGATTGCTGCGCATGCTGGAGAGCAAGGAAGAGATCCGGATCGGACGCGAGCGTGACTGCCCGCTGCCGCTGGCCCAGCTGGTCAAACTGAAGGATACCCATCCGGCCGTGATCAAGGTCTATCGCCACGGTCTCACCGCCGAGGTGTTTCACCTCAAGGTGGAGGGACACCACTGGTGTCTCAAGCGGCGGCGTCAGGATTCGCTGGTGGCCAACCTCGATGGCAAGACCGCCTTTCTGACCGAGCTGGAGCGGCGGCGCGAAATCGAGGCGCTGCGCGAGCTGCACCCTACCATCCTCTCCCACGTGGTCTGCACCAGCTTTGGCTCGGCGCGGGCCGGGGTGCTGGTCTCCCCCTGGCTGCGGGGTGTGCCGGTCCATCAGCTCAACGAACGCAATCTGGCCCAGATGCTGGAGGTGCAGGGTGAGCTGGCTCGCTGGGGCTGGTTTGACTGGGATCCGAGCCCGGGCAATCTGCTCGACGACGGCGAGCAGATCAGCGTGTTCGATTTTGGCTACATGTGGACCTTCGATCCCCGCTTTGAATTCAACTCCAACGGCCTGGTCGATCCGCAGTTCCATGTGCCGGAGCGGCTGGAGACCCGCACCCTGTCAGGACTCTGGCTCGATGAGGCCGATCCCTTGCCGCAATTTCGCTACTGGCGCGAGCTCTGCCTGAAATGGGTGAAACGGGAGATCCATCACCTGATCCGCGAAGGGGCCAGTGCCCCGGTGCTGGCCCGTTTGCACGCCCTGCAAGGGGAGTGGAGCGCGGCGCTGGCGAGCGACGAGGCGCTGGTCGCCAACTGGTGGCGGGACATGTATCGCAGCCACCGGCTCGATGTGGCGGACGATCTGAGCGGCCAGAGCTGTGGCCCGCTGACCCTGCGTCGCCTCGACTGGCTGTTGCAGGCGGTGACGGATCACTATCCGCTGCTGGTGGATAATCTCTCCTCCCAGGAGACGGAGCTCGGCCAGAGCGGGCTGCTGGCCCGCTTGCAGCAGCTGCGCCGCGAAGCGGTGGACTGCCAGTTGCCCGCCACCAGCTTCGCCTGAGCCAATACTTCAGCTGAACACAAATCAACAGGGCGCCTTGCAGGCGCCCTGTTGCATGGGTCGGGTTTGCATCGCGGTGAGGGTCAGTCCAGCAGCTCCTGATGGAGGCGGTTGACGATATTGCCCGCCTCGCTCTCCTTGACCAGGAAGCAGAGGTTATGGGCACTGGCGCCGTAGCAGATCATCCGGATGTTGTGCTCGCGCAGGGCATCAAAGACCTGACTGCCCACCCCGTTCACTTCGCTCATCCGGTTGCCGATGAGCGCCACCAGTGCCAGACCGGTTTCCACCTCCACCTTGCAGAGCTGGCCCAGCTCGGCCAGCACCTTGTCGCTCAGGATCGGCTCGCCGTTGCTCTGGCTGCCGGTGTGATCCAGCGTCAGTGACACGCTCACTTCCGAGGTGGTGATGAGGTCTACCGAGATGCGATGGCGGGCCAGAATGCCGAACACTTCGGCCAGAAAGCCGTAGGCGTGGAACATGTTGAGGCTGTGCAGGGTCACCAACACCTGTTGGCGGCGCAGGGCAACGGCGCGAAACAGCGGGCTTGAATCGGTGCTGGCACGGATCCAGGTACCACCGGCTGCAGGGTCCCTGGCGGAGCCGACAAACACCGGAATATTCTGGCGCACCGCCGGTTGCAGGGTGGCGGGGTGCAGCACCTTGGCGCCGAAGGTGGCCATCTCGGCCGCCTCGACAAAGCTGATTTCGGGGATGGGGCGGGCGCGGGTCACCAGACGCGGATCCGTGGTGTAGATGCCGGGCACATCGGTCCAGATCTCGATACTGGCGGCATCCAGCGCTTCGGCCAACAGGGCCGCGCTGTAGTCGGAGCCGCCGCGGCCGAGGGTGGTGGTACGGCCATCGCTGTCGGAGCCGATAAAGCCCTGGGTGATGATGAGGCTGTCGCCAAGCAGCGGGCCCAGCGTCTGCTGGCAGAGGGTACGGGTGGTGGCCAGATCGACGGTAGCCTTGCCAAAGCGGCTGTCGGTGCGCATCAGCTGGCGCACATCCTGCCAGTGGGCCTTGACGCCGCGCTGGCGCAGCAGCTCGGTAAAGAGGCGGGTAGACATCAGCTCGCCGCAGGCGATGAGGCGATCGGCCAGCTCGGCATCGGTATGCTGGTGGGCTTGCTGAGCCATCAGGCGGATTTCGCCCAGCTGGCCATGAATGAGGGCGCTCACATCAACGGGGTTGCCGAGATCGGTCAGAATGGCCTGCTGGATCCCGGCCAGTTTGGCCAGCAGCTCGTCGCGACCCGCTTCGTCCAGCTCCCCTTGTGCCAGGGCGACCAGCAGGTTGGTGACACCGGCGCTGGCACTCAGTACCACCACCCGGGTGGCGGGATTGGCCAGCACGATATCGGCGCAGTGGTTCATGGCCGCAGCATTGGCGACACTGGTTCCGCCAAACTTGGCGACATTGATCGGGCTCATTGCTTACTCCTGTCTTAATTTAAAATTCCGGTTCCATCGGGCAAAAAAGAGAGGAGGAGGCTGAAAATGGCAGGAATGAACGAAGCTATCCCGGCCAGAAGCACTCCACCTGCAGAGCCCATCCCGTACCGCCCCTGACAGGGCGCGGTGGGGGATGATCACTACCGATGACAACCCGGGGGATTCAGCCCCCGCAGCCGACGTTGAGGTCACCAGTCTCCTCACTCGTCTCGGCGCTGCTCCCCCTGACCCAAGTTCACCGGACGCTGGCGTCCTCCCTCGGGCTGCCTGGGCAGCGCTCCTCTTCTGGCTCCACCAAGGCGGTGGAGTGCATTTAGAAATACCCTGCGTTGGATTGCACTGTCAATCGAGTTTGTGAAAAAGTTCAAATTGTCGGCTAACTCAACGCAGAATCAATGGCTTAGGCAATTGTCTTTGACAAAACCTTGGAGCGCCGCTGCCAGTTGTAGAGACGCTGGCGCGCCACCGGCAGATCTTCCACCTCCAGCGGATCGAAGCCCCGCTCCCGGAACCAGTGGATGGAGCGGGTGGTAAGCACGAACAGGCGACGGATGCCGAGGCGCTTGGCCCGCTCGGCCACCTTGGCCACCAGCTGATCCCCCCGGTTGGAGTTGCGATAGTCGGGATGGATGGCGACGCAGGCCATCTCCGCCATCGCCTCTTCCATAAAGCAGTAGAGGGCCGCGCAGCCGATGATGAGGCCATCGCGATCTATGATGGTGAACTTGTCGATCTCCATCTCCAGCTGTTCGCGGGAGCGGCGCACCAGAATGCCTTCCTCCTCCAGCGGGCGGATGAGATCCAGAATGCCGCCGATATCCTCGATGGTGGCGGCGCGGGCCTGCTCGGCACTTTCCCGCACGATCTGGGTGCCGAGGCCGTCGCGGCTGAACAGCTCCTGCAGCATGGCGCCATCATCCTGATAGCTCACCAGATGGGAGCGGGGCACCCCGCCGCGGCAGGAGGCTATGGCCGCACGCAGGTAGCGGGCGGTGCCGGACATCTCTTCTCCCGCCTGCTCCAGCTCCACCAGCAGCTCTTCGGCCTGCTCGGGGAAGAGCTCGGAGATGGCTTCGCCGTGGCGGTCCATTACCCCCTGGGTGCTGCTAAAACAGATGAGTTTGTCCGCCTTGAGATCGACCGCCACCCGGCGGGCCACCTCTTCCGAGCTCAGGTTGAAGCTCTCGCCGGTGACCGAGCAGCCGATGGGGGAGATGAGCACCAAGCTTTTCTGATCGAGCTGGCGGGTGATCCCCTCCACGTCGATGCGGCGCACCCGGCCGCTGTGGCAAAAGTCGATACCATCATCCACCCCCAGTGGCTGGGCGGTGACGAAGTTGCCGCTCACCACGCTGATCCGCGCTCCCTGCATTGGTGTGTTCGCGAGCCCCATGGAGAGCTGGGCGGTGATGTCATATTGCAGGCCGCCACACACCTGCTTGATGATGGTGAAACTCTCGTCATCGGTGACCCGGATCCGCTTGTGATACTGGGCCTCGATACCGGCGCGGGCCAGCGCTTCATCATTTTGCGGGCGTGAACCAAACACCAGCACCAGGCGTATGCCCAGTGTCTGCAGCAGGGCGATATCGCTGACGATATTGGCGAAGTTGGGGTGGCAGACGGCTTCGCCCCCCATCATCAGCACAAAAGTGGCACCCCGATGCACATTGACATAGGGAGTGGATTGCCGGAAGGCATTGACCAGACTGGGTTCGCGTTCACGCACTTGATATTTCTTCCATAAAAAAACAGCGATTGGCTCAATATATGAAAATTAATTCACAAATCAAGACTAAATATTGATTTTAGCTGTTTCTGGTCTACGAGGGGTGGCCGGGCCGAGCGGATCGGGAAAGGGGGACGGGAGGCGCAGATGGCACTATGGGACGAGCGGGGAGGGGGCCCGCCGGTTGATCCGCCGCGATAAACTGCTATCTTCGATGCTCCTTTTCGTCAGCTGTGTGATTTCACAGGGTTTTATACAAGGACAGGATTCATGGAACAGATTATTTCACCGGCAGATGCCCTGCCGGGACGACGCGAAGCGATGGTGATTGGTCAGCAACATGCGGTGAACGGCAACCCGACCCAGGGCCCCTGGCCAGCAGGGATGGCGGTGGCCTGGTTTGGCATGGGCTGTTTCTGGGGCGTGGAGCGCCTGTTCTGGCAGCAACCCGGGGTCTACTCCACCGCCGCCGGTTATCAGGGCGGTGTTACCCAGAATCCCACCTACAAAGAGGTGTGCAGCGGGCAGACCGGCCATGCCGAGACGGTGCAGGTGGTGTTTGATCCTGCGGTTATCAGTTACAGCGACCTGCTCAGACTGTTTTGGGAGCAGCACGATCCGGCGCAAGGGATGCGGCAGGGGGGCGATGTGGGCACCCAGTACCGCTCGGTGATCTTCTATGGGGACGAGAGCCAGCAGATCATTGCCCAGCAGAGCATGGCGGCTTATCAGCAGGCGATGGCGGCGAGCGGCGACAGTCGTGCCATCACCACCCGTGTTTTGCCGCTGGCGCCTTTCTATTACGCCGAGGATTACCATCAGCAATATCTGGAGAAAAATCCGGATGGCTACTGCGGATTGGGTGGCATTGGAGTCTGTTTGCCGCCAAACCTGAACCGCTGAACAGGTTTGTAGGGATTTTCTTAAAAAAAGTGAAAATAAATGATGTCTGGCGGGAACTTATTGCTACCTGGCGGGACTAACTAGGTAGCGTCCAGGGATCGGATGCAAAGTCCAGACACATTTCTTGCCTTGATAACCATCCAATGAATGAACGCATGGGTGGATTGAAAATGATAGCAAGCAGGGCTGCCCACCAAGGCGGCCCTTTTCATATCTGGGTGTTTTGAAACCTTGCTTCGGACGGGAGAACCGGGCGGCAGATCAGGCGATTGCGCTGTCGAAGAGGTTCTTGATAAGGTCAATAAACTCGATGAGGAAGGCTTTTTGTTCCGGGGTCGGGGCGCGCAGCCAGACGGCGGAGAGCACCTCTTCCAGATCGGCGACCACGGCGTCGGCCTCTTGCATGATGGCAAAACGCACCTTGGGATCGAGCTGGGGGTTTTGCTCGCAAATGGCCATCAGGTTGCTGGCAACACGGCCACTGACCAGATCTTCGATGGTCTCTTCACCGTTGCTCTGCTGTTGGGATTCAAACAATCCCAGACTCTCCACCAGATACTCGATCAGCGAGATATAGCCTTCACTTTCTACCACCATGGTTGCTGCCTCAATACAGTAACAATACGAAAATTAAGCGTATTTTAGTGGCTTGCCCTAGCTTGGCAAGCAGCAGTGCAGGCGATGGCGCGTAAAACTGACTCCGCCCCGCTCCACGCACTCCAGCCCGGTCAACGTAAAGCCATGTCGTAAAAATAGCTCATAACTGAAGGCGCTGGCCTCAGTGGTGATGAGCGTCAGACCGAGCGCCCGGGCCCCCGTCAGCGCCGTGGTAAGCAGCAGATTGCCCAGTCCCTGGCGCTGATGGTCGGCGCTCACATAGAGCAGACTGAGGTGGCCATCCGGGCTCAGGGTGACAAAACCGAGGGGCACATTTGCGCTCTCCGCCACCCAGCCGTGGTGCTCGCGCAGCTGGCTGACAAAGCCGGGATGTTGTGAACCTAGGGCCCACTGCTCCACCTGTTCGGCGCTGTAGTGCTCGGGGCCGCTGTGTCGCACTGCCTGCTCAAAGAGGGTCACGAGGGCGGGGATATGTGCCTCGCCAAGGGGGACAATACGCAATGCAGGGGTCATAAGGTCTGGTCGTCAGTGGGGTGGAGGGGGCGCGGCGCCTGTGGCCGTTTGGCTTTGGGAAGACCTGCGACAACCCGTTCATAGGAGTGGTGTACCCAGCCTTGCCAGAGATCGTCCGGCAGTGCATCGCTTAACGTCACCGTGTTCCAGTGCTGCTTGTTCATATGCCATCCCGGTTTGACCTCGGGGTGGATCTCGCGCAGCAGCAACGCCAGTTCGGGCTCGCATTTGAGGTTGATGGTGAGCGGCTCGGCTTGCCAATCCACCAGCGCGAACATCTTGCCCGCGATGCGGTAGACCAGGATCTCCGGGCCAAACGGGGTATCTTCGGTAGCGCCCGGCAGGGTCAGCAGAAAGTGGCGCAAACGGGTCAAATCCATGGAGAGTTCTCGCACAAGGGGTGATCCGGGTCATGTCAGGCGCATATCTATCGGCGGGTCTGTTCTGTTAACATGCGCGCAGCCGAGTATACCCCCCATCACCAAGGGAGCCTATTGGATGTTGTATCACAAGACCTTTGAGCTGGGTCCCGAACGGGATTGGGTGGTATTTGTCCACGGTGCCGGTGGCAGCTCCTCCATCTGGTTCAAACAGCTGCGCGCCTATCGCGAACACTTCAACGTACTGCTGCTGGACTTGCGCGGCCACGGCCAGTCCCACCAGCTGCAACAGGTGGTCAAGGGCCACTACAGCTTTCGGGAAGTGACCGAAGATATCGTTCGGCTGCTCGATCATCTCAATATCCGCCGCGCCCACTTTGTCGGTATCTCCCTTGGCACCATCCTTATTCGCCATCTGGCCGAGCTCTGTCCGGAACGGGTCAAGAGCATGGTGCTGGGGGGCGCCATCCTGCGGCTCGATATCCGCTCGCGGGTGCTGGTGCAGTTGGGCCGACTTGGCCAGCATATCCTGCCCTATATGTGGCTCTACCGGCTGTTTGCCTTCATCATCATGCCGCGCCAGCACCATCAGGAGTCGCGCAACCTCTTTGTGCGCGAGGCCCGCAAGCTCTGCCAGAAAGAGTTCAAACGCTGGTTCCGCCTCGCCACCGAGGTCAACCCGTTGATGCGCTACTTCCGCGAACGCTCCCTGCCCATTCCCACCCTCTATGTGATGGGGGAGGAGGATCATATGTTTCTGGCGCCGGTGCGCGAACAGGTAGCCCGCGATGCCAGCTCGTCGCTGGCGGTGATCCAGCAGTGCGGTCATGTCTGCAATGTGGAGCAGCCGGAGCAGTTTAATCGCCGCACGCTGGCGTTTCTCAAATCCCTGACCCGCCGCGGATAACGGATAACTCGCGCTGACGGGCGAGTTTTCGAGCCGGAGTGCCTCTTTATCTGACGTGTGCGTCATCGGGTGTCGCTCCGCGACTTTCTTGATATTTCTCCCTTACCTATCGAATGTACTCATGTGATCCGCAGTTTCGCCGTTATCCAGATACCACTTGGTAGCAGGCTCAGTGTGGAGCAGACTCAGCGATTTTTTGTGAGCTAATTAACCATATCGTTGATGGTGTATTGCTACCTTTTTGACATATATAGTCTTTATGAATCATCAAGGATGGGAACTAGATAATGCGTCAGAATATCACCCCAACCCAGCGGGAAGTCACTTTCCACCAGGATGAGCTGATTGTCTCCAAGACTGATCTGGCTGGCCGGATCTCCTACTCCAACAAAGTCTTCATGCGGTTGTGCGACTATTCGGAAGAAGATCTGCTCGGTACGCCCCACAATATTGTCCGCCATCCCGATATGCCGCGCGGGGTGTTCTGGGGGCTCTGGCATACCCTCAAGGAGAACCGGGAATTTTTCGGTTTTGTCAAAAACATGACTGCCAATGGCGATCATTATTGGGTGTTGGCAAATGTCAGGCCCGATTTTCGCGATGGCAAGGCGATCGGCTACTTCTCGGTTCGTCGTTGCCCATCACGTCAGGCCATTGCGACGATTATCCCCGTGTATCAGAAGATGTCTGAGCTGGAACGTGGTATGGCCGGGGATGTCCCCAAGCAATCCTGGGCTTGGCTGGAGCAGCATCTGGCTTCACAGGGAACGGACTACGAGCGTTTTGTGCTTAGTCTGGTACAGCAGGATTAAGGGGGTATTCCATGTCAGCCTTTCTCTCCAAAACCAGCAGTGCCAGCAAGAAGCACCTCTTTATCAGCCAGAAGTTTTTGCTGATCTGCTGTGTATTCGGTCTCTCCGTCATGGCGCTGGCCATCTTCTCCATCAGCTCGGTAGGAATGACCTGGTTCAACCTGGGTATTCCGGCGCTGGCACTGCTGTTCATTATGTTGGCACTGCGTGAACAGCGGCGATTGGTGGCTGTTATGGATCAGATCAACGAGGTACTGATAAAAGCCAGTGCGGGCGAGACCCATGTCCGGGTGACCAAAACCAAGGGGCTTGGCGAGCTCGGCAAGATCGCCTGGAACCTCAATGGATTTCTCGACATCGTCGAGGCCAATATCAAGGACATGGTCTCCTGTTTCGAGCATGCCGGTCAGGGGCGCTACTATCGCCACGCTTTCAAGCAGGGGCTGCCGGGGGAGTTCTCCAAGACGGCAGACAATATCAACCTCTCTCTGCGCGCTATCCAGGAAGCCACCGAGCTCTCTCGTCAGGGGGAGCTGCTCAACAAACTGCATCAGACCAATAACCATAACCTGCGCAGCAATCTGGAGGGCAATCAGGAAGACCTGCTGACCCTCAGTGACAAGATCGAGGATGTGCTCGGTACGGCCCAGCAGGGGCTGGATGCCTCCTTGCACAGCATGACGGTGGTCGAGGATCTCAGTCAGGAGCTGCTCGGCATCAATCGCGAGATGCAGGATACCGGTCGGGTCGCCACTGCGCTGGCCAGTGAAAGTGCCCGGATCACCGAAACGGTCAACCTGATTACCGAGATCACCGCACAAACCAATCTGTTGGCTTTGAATGCGGCCATCGAAGCGGCACGTGCTGGTGAGGTCGGTCGCGGATTTGCCGTGGTGGCCGACGAGGTGCGGGCACTGGCTGAGCGCACACGTCAGTCGACCAACGAGATCCGCGATGTGGTGAAGGGTCTGACGGCCAGTATCGAGCAGATCGTCGCCAGCGTGCTTTCGCTGGGTGGGCGCAGTCAGCGCATCAGTGACAATGTGGACGGATTCCGGCACAGCTTCGAGGCGGTGGCCGAAGGGGCCAAATCCAATATCGGCCATCTGCACTATGCCAGAGGGCTGGCATTTGCCTCGTTGATCAAGCTGGATCACATCATCTTCATGCAGCGTGGTTATCAGGAGCTGGAGTCCAAAGGGGGGGATGGAACTGCCGCCAGTCATACCGATTGTCGTCTGGGCCGCTGGTATTACGAGGGCGAGGGAGCAGGGCAATTTGGTTCCTTGCCCAGCTTCAAACAGCTCGACACCCCCCACAAGCAGGTACATGGGGCGGTCAACAAGGCTCTGGTCGCGGCTCGTGGCGACTGGCTGCATAATGACGCCCTGCTGCAGACCATTCTGAGCGAGATGGAGAGTGCCGAACTGGCCAGCAAACAGGTGATGCAACTGCTCAACCGGATGGTGGAAGAGCAGAACCGGGTCTGATAACCATTTGATGGTCAATGGCTTTCAGCGGTCTATCGAGTGCGTCAGTTAGTGATCGATGCAGCAAAAGAGATGGGGATCCTTGCTGGATCATGGTTGCCCGAGGTGGTTAGAATAGAAGCTTCCATGGGTCACAGGATGAGCAAGGATGTTACACAAGCAAGTCAGTTTTATCATCGATAGCAAGGGCAACAAGCAGGCTGCCGTCGTCCCCATCGAGATCTACAACGAGCTGATGACCCTGCAAAAGGCGCTCTCTGACAACCGGCCGGGGGAGCGCGAGCTCTACCACTTTAACGGCAAAGGGGCCGAGGCCCACGGTTATCCGGTGGGCAAGCGGCAAAATCCGGGCTTTATGGTGCTGGCCGGTTCCACCGCCAATGGCGAGGATGCCGCCTCCCTGCGTGAAGCGGTGATCGAACTGCGTCTGGAGTTGCTGAACAAGGGGATCCTGGCGCCCCGCAGTCAGGGCGGCTTTGTCTTTACCGCCGATCAGTTGTTCAACAGCCCGAGCCTGGCCGCCAGTCTGGTGGCAGGCAATAACCGCAGTGGTCTGGATGCCTGGCAAAACAGCGCAGGCTATACCCTCAAACAGTCGGGTTTCGGCAAGAAGTAATTCCCCGGCAAGCCTGCAGCGTCCCCTTGCGGGGACTGTACGACGGATATGAAAACGCCACCCTCTTTGGTATTCAAAGAGGGTGGCGTTTTTGTCAGACGCTTATTTTTTGCCGGTCAGCAGCCAGTAGCTCAGGGTTGCTCCCACCCCGCAACAGGCGATGGCGATGGCCATGGGCAGCGGCGAGTGGGGCGGATTGAGGTTGACCAGAATGCCGACCACGGCGCCGAGACCAAAGCGCAAGGTGCCTGCCAGTGCCGAGGCTGTGCCCGCTGACTGGGGGAAGTGGCCCATCAGGCCAGTCATGGCGTTGGCGCCCACCAGACTGATATGGCCGACAAAGAGCACCACCGGAATGACGATGCCCCACAGGCCGCCGGTCTGGCTCCAGGCGTTGTAGATCAGCAGGACGCCCGCACAGGGCAGCACCAGCAGGCCGTATTGCAGCATCCGCTCGGCGCCCACCCCTTTCACCAGTCGGCTATTGACGAAGGTGACCACCATCATCAGCAGGATATTGAGGCCAAACAGCCAGCCGTAGTGTTCGGTGGGCACCTTGAAGTACTCGATATAGACGTAAGGGGAGCCGCTTAAGAAGGCGAACATGCCGGAGCTGGAGAAGGAGCCGCACAGCACGTAGCCCATGGCGCCGCGATGGGAGAGCACCCCCCAGTAGTTTTTCAGGATCTGGCCGAGCTTGAGGGGCTGGCGGTGTTCAGGCTTGAGGGTCTCCGGAATCTTCCACTGCATCACCAGCGATACCAGCAGGCTGATCCCCACCAGCAGCCAGAAGATCACCCGCCAGCTGGCGTGGGCGCTGATATAGCCGCCCACCGCCGGCGCCACCAGCGGTGCCAGCGTCATCACCAGAATGACGAACGACATCGCGCGGGAAAAGGCATCCTTCTCGAAAAGGTCGCGCAGCAAGGCATTGACCACCACCGAGCCTGCTGCGCCCCCTGCCGCCTGCAACATCCGCCAGGCCAGCAATTCGCGCAGGGAGTCCGCCATGGCGCAGCCGACCGAGGCGATGGAAAACATGGTGAGTCCCGCCAGGATCACCGGCTTGCGGCCATAGCTGTCGGCCAGCGGGCCGTAGAAGAGCTGGCCGATGGCAAAGCCGCCCAGAAAGGCGCTGATGGTGAGCTGGGCGC
>NZ_JRGK01000062.1 GCF_000764645.1 Aeromonas finlandensis | reverse complement strand
GCGATTATGGGCGATCAGCACCTCATCCCCGCGCACCACGGCACCGATGGTAGTGCCTGGCGGCAGTTTGAGTTCACCTACCGTTTTACCGACCACCTTGGAGGTGTTCTCATCGCCATGGGCGATCGCCTCGATCGCCTCTGCGGCACCGCGGCGCAGGCTGTAGACGTTGGCGATATCGGCCCGGCGCACGTGAGTCAGCAGGGCCGAGATGGTGGTCTGCTGGGGCGAAATGGCGATATCGATGGAGCCACCCTGTACCAGATCCACGTAGGCGCCGCGCTGGATCAGCACCATGGTCTTCTTGGCGCCCATCTTCTTGGCGAGCAGCGCCGACATGATGTTGGCCTCATCCTCGTTGGTGACGGCGATGAAGACGTCGATCTGGTCGATGTGCTCCTCGGCCAGCAGCTCCTGATCCGATGCGTCGCCGCAGAAGACGATGGTATTTTCCAGCAGCTCGGAGAGTTGCTCCGCCCGCTTCTGGTTGCGCTCGATAAGCTTGACGCTGTAGCGCTTCTCCAGCTGACGGGCGAGACCGGCGCCGATGTTGCCGCCACCGACGATCATGATGCGGCGATAGGGGCTCTCGAGGCGCTGCAGCTCCGACATCACGGCGCGGATATGGCCCGCGGCGGCGACGAAGAACACCTCGTCATCCGCTTCGATGATGGTGGTGCCTTGCGGGCGGATCGGGCGGCCCTGACGGAAGATGGCCGCGACCCGGGTCTCGATGTTGGGCATGTGCTCGCGCAGGGTGGAGAGGGCGTTGCCCACCAGCGGGCCGCCGTAGTATGCCTTGACCGCCACCAGACCGACACGACCACCTGCAAAATCAACCACTTGCAGGGCACCCGGATACTCGATCAGGCGACGCACATAGTCGGTCACCAGCTGTTCCGGTGCGATCAGGTGATCCACCGGCACCGATTCCGGCAGGAACAGGCGATCCCGCTCGGTCAGATAGGCTGGTGAACGGATCCGCGCCACCTTGTTGGGGGTGTTGAACAGGGAGTAGGCCACCTGACAGGCGATCATGTTGGTCTCGTCACTGTTGGTGACCGCGACCAGCATGTCGGCATCCTGAGCTCCCGCTTCGCGCAGCACCTTGGGGTGGGCGCCGTGGCCGTTAACCACCCGCAGGTCAAACTTGTCCTGCAACTCGCGCAGGCGTTCGCTGTCGGTATCGACGATGGTGATGTCGTTGTTCTCCCCGGCCAGGTTCTCGGCCAGGGTGCCGCCGACCTGGCCGGCTCCCAAAATGATGATTTTCATAGGGAACGTCTACTCACGTTGAGGCTGTAAAGGGGAGCGCCAGAACGGAGCTGGCGGCTCTCCCGAATGAGGTTGGTCATGCCCGGCTCAGAGCTTGACCAGTTTGGCGTAGTAGAAGCCATCCATCTCGGCTTCACCCGGCAGGAACTGGCGACCCGGGCAGTCCGGGGTGTCCTGTTCGTGCAATGGCACCAATTTGGCATCTTTGGTCGCGGCAAGGAAGGCGCGGATCTGTTCACGGTTCTCTTCCGGCAGGACGGAGCAGGTGGCGTAGAGCAGGGTGCCGCCGCTTTTCAGCTTGCCCCAGAGGGCATTGAGAATGCGGCGCTGCAGCTCGGCCAGCTCGCGAATATCCTGATCGCGGCGCAGCCATTTGATGTCGGGGTGGCGGCGGATCACGCCGGTGGCGGAGCAGGGGGCATCCAGCAGAATGCGGTCGAACTGACCCTCTGGCCACCACTGTTCCGGTGCCGCGGCATCGCCGTGGATAACCTTGGCGGTCAGGCCGATGCGGTCCAGGTTCTCCTGCACCCGCTTGAGGCGGTTCTCGTCGGCATCGACGGCGACCACGCCGGCCAGTTTGGGCTGACGCTCCAGCAGGTGGGCGGTCTTGCCGCCGGGAGCGGCGCAGGCATCCAGCACCCACTCGCCCGGTTGCGGGTCGAGCAGGGCGGCAGCCTGTTGTGCTGCACCATCCTGTACCGAGCAGTCACCCACTTCGAAACCGGGCAGCTTGGTCACATCGCAAGGACGCTCCAGCAGGATGCAATCCTCGCCCTCTTCACCGGCCACGGCATTGATGCCGACGTCGGCCATGCGAGCCAGCATGGCATCGCGGCTCTGGCGCTGGCTGTTGTTGCGGATCCACATGGGAGGGCGCTGGTTGTTCGCCTCCATGATGAATTCCCACTCATCGTGATAGGCCTGACGCAGGCGCTTGGTGAGCCACTCCGGATGACCGAGGCGAATGCTGGGAACGCGGTCGATACGCAGCAGAATGACTTCGGCGCTGCGCTGGAAGTTGCGCAGCACGCCGTTGATGAGGCCACGCAGGGAGGTGCCCTTGAGCAGTTTGACTGCGTTGACGGTCTCGGCCACCGCGGCGTGAGCCGGAATGCGGGTGTAGATGAGCTGATAGAGACCGACCAAAATCAGATAGTGGAAAATGCGGCTCTTGTTCTTGAGCGGCTTGTCCATCATCTCGTTGACTGCCGCATCGAGGCGGGGCAGCCAGCGCAGGGTGCCGTAGCAGAGTTCTTGCAGGAGCGCGCGATCGCGAGGCGCAACCTTCTCCTGGGCAGCAGGCAGAACAGCGGAGAGGGATTGACCCTGATCCAGCACCTGTTGAATAACGAGAGCGGCCTGTGCACGTGTTTTCATAGAGTTACCTTAGATGCGCAAGTCGGGGCCTGGGCCCCGCTTGTGTCAATTCAATCCAGTTCAATTCAATTGCGTGCCGGGTTCAAACCAGTCGCGGCGAGAGTTGAGCAGATCCGAAACGGACATGGCCTTCTTGCCGGGCGGTTGCAGGGTCAGCAGGCGCAGTACCCCTTTGCCGGTGGCGATATCGATCCCCTGCTTGTCGGCCTTGAGCAGGGTGCCGACGGGTTGGCCGTGGTCACTGTCCACCACTGCGGCTTGCCACACCTTGATGGTCTGGTCAGCCACTTCAAACCAGCTGATGGGCCAGGGGTTGAACGAGCGGATGCAGCGTTCGATGGCAACAGCCTCCATCGACCAGTCGATGCGGGCCTCCTCTTTGGAGAGCTTTTCGGCGTAGTTGGCCAGCGCATCATCTTGTGCCTCGGCAGCGGTTTCACCGGCGGCCATGGCATTGATGGTGTCGACCAGCGCCTGTGGGCCCAGCTCGGCCAGCTTGTCATAGAGGCTGGCGGAGGTCTCGTCGGCAGCGATGGGGCAGCTCACCTTGCGGATCATGGCGCCGGTATCCAGCCCCACATCCATCTGCATGATGGTGACGCCGGTTTCGCTATCGCCCGCCCAGATGGAGCGCTGGATCGGGGCCGCGCCGCGCCAGCGGGGCAGCAGGGAGCCATGGACGTTGATGCAGCCCAGACGCGGGGTATCGAGTACCACTTTGGGCAGGATCAGGCCGTAGGCCACCACCACCATCAGGTCGGCGCCAAGGGCTGCCAGCTCGGCCTGGGCTTCTTCTTTGCGCAGGGAGGCGGGCTGATAAACCGGCAGATTGTGGGTCAGGGCCAGCTCTTTGACCGGGCTGGCAGTGAGCTTCTGACCACGGCCTGCGGGCTTGTCAGGCTGGGTATAAACGGCAACGACCTCGTGGTCGGAAGACAACAACGCCGCCAGGTGACGGGCGGCGAAGTCGGGAGTACCGGCAAAAATCAGTTTCAGCTTATTCAATGGAGCAGATCCTCAGAGGGCTTTGCGATCTTCACGTGCCATCTTTTCCAGCTTCTGGCGAATGCGCTGGCGCTTGAGTGGGGACAAGTAATCCACAAACAGTTTACCGACCAGATGATCCATCTCATGCTGGATGCAGATAGCGAGCAGATCATCCGCTGCCAGCTCGAATGGCTTGCCATTGCGATCCAGCGCCCGGACCTTGAGCTGCTCGGCGCGTGGCACCAGTGCACGGTGCTCGGGGACGGAGAGGCAACCCTCTTCGATGCCGGTGCTGCCGCTCTGCTCGATGATCTCCGGATTGATCAATACCAGAGGATCTTCACGGTTTTCAGAGACATCGATCACTATGATGCGCTGGTGAATGTCAACCTGAGTCGCGGCCAGGCCAATGCCTTCCTCCGCGTACATGGTTTCGAACATATCATCTACAATGTGTTGTAACTCGGGTGTAAAGGTCTCGACAGGGGCTGCGACAGTGCGCAGGCGTTCATCGGGAAAACGCAATACATCTAGAATGGCCATAGTTTTTTCTTTAGTTTCGTATAAATGCAGTCAATATTGGCGTAATTCTAGTCATTTACGCCGACAAAAAACAGCAACACTTTGCGTGCAGAAGTAACAGGGAGTGTTATGTATCTGAAGCAAACTATCATCGCCTGCCTGCTGGTGACCGTGAGCCAGGCAGCACTGGCCGATCAGCTGAGGCTGAAAGCGGGTTACCCCGAGAGTTACGTAGTGCAAAAAGGCGACACCCTGTGGGATATCTCCGGCAAGTACTTGGCTGAACCCTGGCTCTGGCCTCGCCTCTGGAACATCAATCCGCAAATAGCCAACCCTCACTGGATCTATCCCGGTGATGTGCTGCATCTGAGCTGGGTCAATGGTGAGCCTCGCCTTGGCAAGGAGATGCAGGGGGGCAAGCAAGTCATTCGCCTGAGCCCGAAAAACCGGTATGAGAACAAAGCCAACCCGATTCCGACTCTGCCTATCAGCGAGATTGGCCCCTTTTTGCAAACCGACCATATTCTGGCCGATAGTCAGCAGCAGAAAACCCTGCCCTACCTGCTAGGCTCCGACGAGAAACATATCGGCATGCTGGAGGGGGATACCCTCTATGTACAGGGGGCGTTGACGCCCGGTCAGATGTACGGTGTTTACCACCCCGGAGTGGTATACAAAGATCGCGTTACGGGAGAGCGCCTTGGTCAGGAGGCAGTGCTGGCCGGTATTGTCCGTGCGGTGGCTCGGCTTGATGGGGATCGCACTGAAGTCACCCTGACTCACAACCAGCGCGAAGTGCTGCAGGGCGACAAGGTGATGCCGCTGCCCGCTCAGGAGAACATGCCCGCCGTCTTCACGCCGAAGGCGGCTCCTGCGATCGCGCCGGGCTATATCATCGATTTGCCGAACAAGACTCGCGGTGGTGGCAAGTTTGATGTGGTACTGATTAACAAGGGGGCTCGGGATCTGCTCTCCCCGGGGGATGTGCTGGATGTCAGGCGGCCCGGCGCTGCACTGGTTACCAAGAATGGTACAGTGCAGTACAAAGAGCTTTCTTCGGTCTACAACAAGGTGTTTTACAGCAGCAATCGCAAGGCCCCATTGCCATCCGAAGCGATTGCCCGCGTCATGTTGTTCAAGGTGTATGACAAGGTGAGTTATGGTCTCATCATGCAGAGCAAGGACATGGTGAGTTCGGGTTATCAGGTCACTCACTTCTGACGTGAACTACTCCGACGAGCGTCTGGCGCTCTGGTTAACCTTTGATGCGGTCACCGGTATCGGTCCGGTGACCGCAGCCCGCCTGCTGGCGCGGGTTGGGGGAAGCATTGAGGCCCTGTTCCAGAGCGATGAAGCACAGCTGCATGGCATGGGGCTATCGTCAGAGCAGATCAAGCAGCTGCGCTGGCCCTCGCCGGTTGTTGATCAGAGCCTGGCTTGGGCTGCTTTGCCTGGCAACGTCCTTATTCCGCAAGATCACCCGATTTATCCCCCCTTGTTGCAGGAAATCCCCGCAGCCCCTTTATTGCTCTATTGTCGTGGCGATCTTGCTGCGCTGTCTCTGCCCCAGTTGGCGATGGTGGGTACACGCCATCCCACCTATGCAGGCAAAGATAATGCGTCCCGTCTCTGTAGCGAGCTGGTTGGGTGCGGGTTAGCCATCACCTCCGGCCTTGCGCTCGGCATTGATGGTGTCTGTCATCAGCAGGCGCTGGCTACCGGCGGCATTACTCTCGCCGTGCTGGGCTCGGGTCTCGACAGCCTCTACCCTAAACGTCATCAGGGGCTGGCAGGCCAGATTCTGGAGAATGGTGGTTTGCTTATCTCCGAGCTGGCGCCAGATAAAGGGCCGCTGGCTGAACATTTTCCTCGTCGCAACCGTATTATCAGTGGTCTGTCGCTGGGAACCCTGGTGGTGGAGGCGACCGAGCAGAGCGGTTCGCTGATCACCGCCCGCTATGCGCTGGAGCAGGGGCGCGAAGTGTTTGCGGTACCCGGCGCCCCGCAAAATGCCCAGGCGATAGGGTGTAACAGATTAATTCAGCAGGGGGCCAAACTTGTGCTGAGTGCGGCCGATATAGTGGAAGAGCTGTCAGAGTGGGCGGGTTGGCCTCACCAGCCGGTCGCGCCATCTGAGAAACCGCATAATAGCGAATTGCCTTATGCCGATTTGTTGGATAACGTAGATTATGAGACCACGAGCGTGGATACCGTTGCCGAGCGGGCCCAGCTTCCTGTCGAAGTGGTATTGGGCAGGTTGGTAGAGCTGGAGCTGGCCGGTGCTGTGATGGCGGTAGCCGGTGGATACGTCAGAGCGAGGAGGGCGAATCATGTTTGATGTATTGATGTACCTTTTCGAGACCTACATCCACAGCGATGCAGATGTGATGGTCGAGCAGGATGAGCTCACCGACGAGTTGAGCCGGGCCGGTTTCGATAAAGAAGAGATCGACAAGGCACTCGACTGGCTGGAGCGGCTGGCCAATCTGCACGATAGCGAGCGGGAGGTCTATGTTACCGCCAGCGCGCAAGGCTCGATGCGTATCTATGCCCCGCAAGAGCTGGCTCGCCTGGGCACCGAGTGCCGCGGTTTCCTGCTCTTTCTGGAACAGGCCCAGGTGCTGAATGCCGAAACCCGCGAGATCTGTATCGAGCGCCTGCTCGAGTTGGACAAGCCGGATATCGAGCTGGATGACCTGAAGTGGGTTGTCATGATGGTGCTGTTCAACGTACCGGGCAGTGAAAATGCCTACCAGCAGATGGAAGAGCTGGTGTTTGACGAGTCAGACGGCGTCATTCACTGACAGTCCGGTGCCGCGCTGGTAGAATTCAGGCCATCTGGATTTCAAGGCGCGGCCCATGTCAAAAATCGATCATCATCTCTTTTCAGCCCACGAACATGCCTTCGAGCGCGAGCCGTGCCCGCAGTGCGGGGCCGAGCTGGTGATCCGCCAGGGCAAACATGGCCCCTTTCTCGGCTGTTCTGCCTATCCCGCCTGCGATTACATCCGTTCTCTGACGCCATCCGGCCGCGATATCGAAAAGGTGCTCGAAGGCTCTGCCTGTCCCGATTGCGGAGAGCCGCTGGCGATCAAGAAGGGGCGTTACGGTCTGTTTGTCGGTTGCACCCAGTATCCGGCCTGCCAGCATATCGAATCCCTGCAGGAGAGCGACGATACCCAGATCCTCTGCCCCGAGTGCGGCAAGGGTCATCTGGTGAGCCGAACCTCCCGCTACGGCAAGCAGTTTTACTCCTGTGATGGCTACCCCCATTGTAAATATGTGGTGAACGACAAGCCGATCCCCATGCCCTGTCCCGCGTGTGGCTGGGGCATCATGGTCGAGAAAAAAGTGAGGGGAACTCTGCGTTGGGTCTGTCCGCAAAAGAAATGCGGCCACCAAAGTGAGCAGGTATAATCCCGCCGCCGCAACCAGATTGAAACGTTTTCGGCGAACTTCAACCCCCCACTTGGAGTAAGGAAATTCCCACCATGAATAAACCCTTTGTTGCTGTATTGATGGGCTCTGATTCTGATTTCCCTGTGATGCAGACCACCCTTGAGGTGCTCAAGTCATTTGATATCACTGTGGAAGTCAAAGTCACCTCCGCGCACCGCACGCCGGCTGCGACCCATCAGTATGTGACCGATGCCGAGGCCCGTGGCTGCAAGGTCTTTATCTGTGCTGCCGGTCTGGCGGCGCATCTGGCAGGTGCCGTAGCTGGTATCACGACTCGTCCCGTGATCGGGGTGCCTATCGATGGTGGCCCGCTCAAGGGGCTCGATGCACTGCTCTCCACTGTGCAGATGCCGGGTGGCGTACCGGTGGCGACCGTGGCGATCGGCAAAGCCGGTGCCAAGAACGCAGGTTATCTGGCAGCCCAGATGCTGGCAGTAGCTGATGATGAACTGGCGGCCAAGGTTCGGGCCGAACGCCAGAAGAATGCCGAAGAGGTGATGGCCAAGGATGCCGCCCTGCAGGCTCAACTCAAGTAAGTGAACGGGTGGCGATCCGGATGTGTCGTATTTTCCTGTGCTACAGCAACAACGTCACTTCGCCATGATCGCCGCCATATCGGTTCAACTTGCTTCTAAGTGATGAGGCGGCAGCGTGGCTGCCGCATTTTTCCTATGCCAAATGAATTTGAACAGGCGGTTGCTGCTCTCCAACAGGAAGGGGTGATTGCTTATGCGACCGAGGCCGTGTTTGGTCTGGGGTGTGATCCCGACTCCGAAGTTGCGGTGCAGCGACTGCTGGCCATCAAACTGCGTCCGGTGGAGAAGGGGTTGATCCTGATTGCTGCTGACCTGGCGCAATTGCAGGATTACATCGATCTGAGCCAGCTTAGCGGTGAGCAGCTGGCTCGGGTTGAAGCCAGCTGGCCCGGCCCCTTTACCTGGATCATGCCTGCCCGAGCGACGACGCCGGCCTGGCTGACCGGGCAGTTCGAGACCCTGGCGGTGCGCGTGACGGCTCATCCTCAGGTGCAGGCGTTGTGCCGCGCCTTTGGCAAGCCGCTGGTCTCTACCAGCGCCAACCTGACCGGTGAGGAGCCTGCCCGTCGGGTGGCCGATATCGGTGAGCTGCTGGCAAGCAAGCTGGCCTATATCCTGCCCGGTGAAGTGGGTGGTCAAGCCAATCCATCCGAGATCAAGGACGCCCGTACCGGCGCCATTATTCGCCCCTCCTGAGCGGGCGTATGCGTTATGATTTGCCATCAATCCGCTGAGCGGTGAGCTCACCGGATTGATTCAACTATAAAAATGGACAGGGCGTTCACGATCCTGCCTGACTGGAGACAAGATGAGCAAACCGGATGTGGCCCAGGTCAAGGCCTTCCTGTTGCAGTTGCAGGACGAGATCTGCCGTGGTCTGGAGCAGGCCGACGGCGGTGGACACTTTGTGGAAGATGCTTGGAGCCGTGAAGGCGGTGGTGGCGGTCGTACCCGCGTGCTGCGCCACGGCGCGGTGATCGAGCAGGGGGGCGTCAACTTCTCCCATGTCTATGGCGATGCCATGCCTGCCTCTGCTACAGCCCATCGGCCCGAGTTGGCCGGTCGCAAGTACGAGGCGATGGGCGTGTCGCTGGTGATCCATCCGCACAACCCCTATGTGCCGACCAGCCACGCCAACGTCCGTTTCTTCATTGCCGAGAAAAAGGGCGAAGAGCCCATTTGGTGGTTTGGCGGTGGCTTCGATTTGACCCCTTTCTATCCGTTTGCCGAGGATGTGCAGCACTGGCATAAGGTCTCCCGTGATCTCTGCCAGCCCTTTGGTGATGAGATCTACCCCGAGTTCAAATCCTGGTGCGATCGCTACTTCTTCCTCAAGCACCGCAACGAAACACGGGGGGTGGGTGGTCTCTTCTTCGACGATCTGAATCGCTGGCCTTTTGCCGACTGCTTCGCCTTTATGCAGGCGGTAGGTCTGGGTTATCTCGAGGCCTACCTGCCGATCATCGAACGACGCAAGGCACTATCCTATGGCGAGCGGGAACGGGAGTTCCAGCTCTATCGCCGTGGTCGCTATGTGGAATTCAATCTGGTGTATGACCGGGGCACCCTGTTCGGGCTGCAGACCGGCGGACGTACCGAGTCGATCCTGATGTCGATGCCACCGTTGGCTCGCTGGGAGTATGACTGGCAGCCGGAAGCGGGCACTCCTGAAGCCTTGCTCTACAGCGATTACCTCACGCCACGAGAGTGGCTGTGAACCGAGGGGCCATGATGGCCCCTTTTTGCTGGCCGATATTCGGCTTGTTCCTGAGAGCGAAAACCCGTTAAATCGGAATATTGCCCTCTGATGGAACTCTTTGATGGATCGTTATCTGGTTTTTGGCCACCCGGTGCGCCACAGCAAGTCCCCCTTCATTCACACCCTGTTTGCCAGACAAACCCAGCAAGAGCTGGAGTATGGGCTGGCTGAACCCGCCGTCGACGAGTTTGCCCAAGCTCTGCGGGCCTTCTTTGCCCAAGGGGGCAAGGGCTGCAATGTTACCGTGCCCTTCAAGGAGCTGGCATTCACTCTGGTCGATCGGTTGAGCCCGAGGGCCAAGCGCGCGGGCGCGGTCAACACCATCAAACTGACCGATGATGGCGTGTTGCTGGGGGATAATACCGATGGCGCCGGGCTGGTTGCCGATCTCAAGTCCCATGGCGTGACGCTGGCAGATAGCCGGATCCTGCTGCTGGGCGCCGGTGGCGCGGCTCGCGGTGCATTGGCACCGCTGCTGGCCGAGCAGCCGAGCGAGCTGGTGATTGCCAACCGCACTCACGCAAAAGCACAGCAGCTGGCTGCCGAGTTTCACGATCTGGGGCCTGTGACCGCCCAGACTTATGAGCAGCTGGCAGGACCGTTCGATCTCATCATCAACTCTACTTCTGCCAGCCTGCAAGGGGAGCTGCCGCCGCTAGCACCCGACCTGATCCACGCCGATATTGCCATCTACGACATGATGTATGGCGCATCGGATACGGCGTTTATCAGTTGGGCCAAGCGACATGGGGCCCGTCAAACCATGGATGGACTCGGCATGCTGGTGGAGCAGGCCGCCGAAGCCTTTACCGTGTGGCGCGGCATCCGTCCCGGGACTAAACAGGTATTGAGAGAGTTGAAACGTAATCTGGGGATCCTATGAACCAAAGCATTTTGTTTCCCGACCTGATGGAGTGGCAGGCTGACGAACAGCGGGTGCGTTTTCCCGCCCAGCAGATGGGGGCGCTGATAGATTGTTACATCAGTCAGCGGCGACTGGAGAGAATGACCGGTCTGGTGCTGACGCGGGAGGATGACATCGTCAGAGCCTTCGAAAGCGTGCGTTTTGATATCGAAGAGTTAGCTGAAAAACTCATTGAAGAACAAGAGTTTGCCGAAGATGGTGCTATCTATCTCTGATTTTTCAAAGTTTTTTTGTTTTGTAGCGGAACTTCTCTGAAATGGCGCTGACTAACTAGATAGTTGAGGAAGTGCTAGCTAGTCACCTTTATAACTCCCCGGTATTCGTACTGGGGATTTTTTTATCTGCATGAAAGTAAAGAACTTTTTCTTAAGCAATAAGTTATGAAACTAAATTACATAAATTACTTTCACTTTTTGCTGCTTTGCTGTACAGTTATCTGCGTAGGGTACAGAGGTAAGATGTTCTATCTTTCAGACCTTTTATTTCACGTAATTGAATGTGGCTGAATAGCTGCCCCGATGAGGTTCTCGTCGGGGTGTTTTTTTATGTGCGCCATTTAGAGTAAATGCTTTAAATTCGTGATGCATTTGATAGAATGAGGCTGCTTCTTGAGGAATACCTGTCGTCTGGTACTCAAGATTCAGCTTCTTCCCAATTTTTTGAACTTATTCTTTCAGGCTGGATGGCATAACTGTCGTCCGGCCTCATTTTTATCCCTTTCGGCTAAGTTATGTAATTAAATTTCATTTTTGTCTCTTTTTGTAATTCTGGTTCGTTTTGAAAGAATGGATTTGAAAACGCTATCAACGTCTTCCAAAGTTAATTCCTACTATGAATTAACGATCTATCTATATGAACTGTAAGCGGTAATGGATATGACTGGGGAGGCGAATGCGGGGTGTTTGTCGTGATGCAGGTGAAAGTGGCAATCTGAAACCCTTTCAATCAGCGGAGGAGTGCTCCGCCAATTGCAAGGAAAGCGAGGAGTGGATTACTCCTCGACAGGTTGCTGTTCATCAGCGTCCAGCAGGTCGGTATCGTCACCACTGACGTACCAGTCGGTCAGGGTTTGAGCCAGCTTTTCCACACCGATATTGGTGAGGGAGGAGAACGCCTCAACCTGGATCTGGGAACCGAGGTTGGCAACGGCCTGGCGCACCTTGATCACCTGGTTGTTGCGCGGGCCGGGGCTCAGTTTGTCAGCCTTGGTCAGCAGCAGCATGACGGGCAATTGACGGTGTGAGCTCCACTCCAGCATGTTCATGTCGGTATCTTTGAGCGGGTGGCGGATGTCCATCAGGATCACCAGACCTTTCAATGACTCACGGCGCTGCAGATACTCTGCCAGTGACTTTTGCCACTTGAGCTTCATTTCCAGCGGAACTTGCGCATAACCATAACCCGGCAAGTCGACCAGACGCTTGCCCGGCTCCAGCTCAAACAGGTTGATCAGCTGGGTGCGACCGGGAGTCTTACTGGTACGCGCCAGGTTCTTGTGTTTGGTTAAGGTGTTCAATGCAGATGACTTACCGGCGTTGGAACGGCCGGCAAACGCGATCTCGACACCCCCATCATTTGGCAGGTGACGGATGTCGGGTGCGCTGGTCACAAAATGCACCTTATTGAAATTCAGAGTTTGTGTATCCAACGTAAATTCCCCATGGAGATAGAGGGTTATAGAGTTACTTTTTTGTAAAATGGTGTAAAATAGCGTCGCTTAAACGCGTTTATTTTAACATGCCTTCAGCGGCATGGGATCTGGAAGCCTAATAACGAAAAGTTGGAACGCCATGAAGAACCTAGTCATTACTCTTGCTCTGATGGTTGGCGTAACGGGGATGGCACAAGCCAAGGGCGATGCCGCTGCGGGACAGACCAAGGCTGCCGTTTGTGCGGCTTGTCATGGACCGGACGGAAACAGCCTGGTTGATATGTACCCCAAAATTGCTGGTCAGCACGCATCATATATCAAAAAGCAGTTAGTTGAACTGAAGGCTGCCGCTTCTGGTCAAATTGGCCGGGTTGCGCCAGTGATGGGGCCGATGGCGTTACCTTTGTCGGAACAGGACATGGATGACCTGGCGGCTTATTTCTCCAGCCAGAAAGTGACTCCGGTCGCAGTGCCTGACGAGGCCGTAGCTGCTGGCAAAGCGATCTATATGGGTGGTGATATCAGCCGTGGGTTGCCTGCCTGTACTGCGTGTCATGGCCCTCGTGGCTCAGGTGTAGAGCAGGCC
>NZ_JRGK01000061.1 GCF_000764645.1 Aeromonas finlandensis | reverse complement strand
GAAGGCCTTTTTGCTATGGACGGTTTTTCCCCATCGGCTCACAGATTTGTACGCAAGAACGAACATATAAGCCCGGCCTCTCGATCGGGCTTTGGTGTTTTTAGCGTGTTAAACAGCCAATATCTGGCTTTTATCTGCCGCAAGAGAACTAAAAAGCCGGTTATTTCCACCATCTCCTAGCTATATCAGAGCCTTATCAGCTTCATTAACAGCCATTTGAACGACTCTACAGGTGGTCAAATCAGCCTTCTGTCGCCTGCTGGTTGCAGGTCAGAGCCATATTGACCACCCCCTCCTCCATCTGGACAGCAATCTTGAAGCCCAGCCGCTTGGCGAGGTTGACCATGCCGCGATTGCTGGGCATGGTCATGCCGGATAACTGGCCAATCCCCTGCTCTTTGGCATAACGGATGATCTTCTCCACCTTCAGTTTGCCAATCCCCAGCTCTTTCAGGGCAAAATGGGGCTGAATGGAAAATGCTGGAAAGCCGTCAGAAGTGGTGGCTTATGGTGAGGTGGCTAATGGTGTGCCATGAAAGGCTAAGTGATAGGAATAGAGAAAGGATAAAAACAAAAAGCCCACGCAACTTGCGTTGCATGGGCTCGGAATAAATGGCGGAGGAGGTGGGATTTGAACCCACGGATGGTCGCCCATCGCCGGTTTTCAAGACCGGTGCATTCAGCCGCTCTGCCACCCCTCCGCAGCAGTGCGGCGAATATTACCATGCTGATCCGGCTTGTAAATCCCTGCCTGGTTCGATTGCTGGTTAATTGCGCTAAATGACATGAAAAAGTGGCAATCAGGGCGCATCAAGCGCTTTTTTGGCCAGATAACTTGACTTGAAAACAGACTCAACCACTATAGTGGCCTCTATCATATCCTCTGCAAGATAACGTTATGACTATTAAAAATGCCCTGTTTTGCGCGCTGGCTGGCGTGACCCTGCTGGCGACGCCGGTACATGCGAGCGAGCTGACCAAAAGCGATGTCGAGCAAATCGTTCGCGACTATCTGGTCAAGAATCCCGAGATCCTGGTCGAGATGTCCAATGCCCTGCGTGCCAAGCAGGAGAGCCAGCAGGCCGAGAGTGACAAGTCGCTGATCAAGGCTCACGCCAAGCAACTTTATGCCAATAAGGATCCCGAGATGGGGAATCCGAAGGCCTCGCTGACCATTGTGGAGTTTTTCGATTACAACTGCGGTTACTGCAAGCGGGCCCATCCGTTGGTCAAGCAGCTGATGGCGGAAGATAAAGATATCCGTTACATCTACAAGCAGTTCCCCATTCTGAGCGAGTCCTCCTACTTCGCTGCTCGCGCTGCACTGGCGGTGCAACTGGGTCAGCCTGACAAGTACCAGGCGTTCCACGAGAAGCTCTATACCCATCAGGGCCCGCTCTCTGATGAAGCACAGGTCAAGCAGCTGGCAGTGGCGGCCGGTGTTGACTGGAGCAAGGTGGAGGCCAAGATCAAGGATGGCAGCATTGACCAGAACCTCGGCACCAACCGTACGTTGGCTGAAGCGCTCGGTATTTCCGGTACCCCGGCCTTCATCATCGGGGATCAGATCCTGCGCGGCGCACCCCGTGATCTAGCCAGTCTGAAGGGGTTTATCAAGGACGTGCGTGCCGGCAAGAGCATTCAATAAGCGGTTGTCATGGTTGGGGCTCTGCGCCCCGGCCAGATACAGAAAGAGGGTCGGTATCGCTACCGGCCCTCTTTTTCATTATGTCCTTTGGCACAGGTGGTCGTCGCGAAAGGACCATAACAACGTGCTCAGGACCCGGCCTGTTGGCCTCAGTAACAAGTATTAGCAGAGTCGTTCGACTTCTATCTGGAAAGATTTCAACGCCTCCTGACGGGTCGTGAAGCCTGCTTAATTACAGCCAAGACTTTTTCTGTGCCCTGCCTTAGAATCGCCGCCCGGTGCAGGAGAAACCCATATGTTAGTTGATATTTTGCGGATTATTTTTATAGTCGGCGGCCTGGCATTTGTCTTTATGCTGGTGCAGGCCTGCTGGCAGAAGAAGTGTAACGGCACGCTCGAGGCCACGCCTTTCTGGCCGGTGGCGTTGATCGGCGGGGTTGCCAACTTCCTCGATACCCTGGGGGTGGGCAGCTTTGCGGTAAAGACCGCCTGCTACAAGCAGTTCAAGCTGATCGATGATCGGGTGCTGCCGGGTACCCTCAATGGGCAGTGCGTGTTGCCGACCGTGACTCAGTCGTTGATCTTCGTCGGTGCAGTGGCGGTGGATCCACTGACGCTGATCAGCATGATGATTGCCGCCGCAGCGGGCGCCGCCTGGGGGGCTCGCCATGTGGCTTCGTTTGATCGGCAGACTATCCGGTTGGTGATGGCAATCTCCCTGCTGGTCGTCGCAGGGCTGATCTTTGCCGGTCTGCTGGGTCTTTTCCCTGTAGGCGGCGATGCGATGGGGCTCAGCGGCTACAAGTTGGCGATCGCCCTGCTCGGCAATTTCATCTTCGGGGTGCTGATGAATGTCGGCATCGGCCTGTTTGCCCCCTGCATGACGCTGGTCTATCTGCTAGGGATGAATCCGCTGGCGGCATTCCCCATCATGATGGGCTCCACCGCTGTGCTTAGCGTCTTCTCCGCAGGCACCTTTATCCGCAAAGGGGCGTTCGATGCCAAAGCGGTGCTGGCGGTGGCCATCTTCGGCCCCATTGGGGTGGTGCTGGCAGCCATGCTGGTCAAATCCATGGATATGGAGATGCTGAAGTGGCTGGTTGCCTTTATCGTCATCTATACCTCCTGGACCATGTACGCCTCCTGGCGGGCGGCGCGTCGCTTCCCTGTGCAACTGGCGGTGGAGAGCGCAGGCTAGCCTGTACCAGTGCAGCTTCGGCCTTGGCCCCCAGAAAGACATAGAGGCCGAGCGCCAGCAGCAAACCTACCGCACACCCCATCACCCCGACCGCAGGCCAGAGCAGCTCGCTCTGGCCGAGCGACCCCTTGAATAGCAGCAACAACCCCTCGATGGAGACCGCGATCAGAATGGCGGCGATAAAGCGGGTGATGGTGCGGCGAATGGCGCTGTGGCGGAAGATATCCTTATGCAGCAGCACCTCCTCTTCCAGAATGGTCTTGCCCAGATCAAACACCGCCAGTGCCAAGGTCAGGAAGATGATGGCGCTAAAGGCGCCGAGCCGGCTCTGCTGTTCACCGCGCAACAGCTGGTAGAGCTGCTCCAGCCCGTGCCAGATCAGGGTGGCGACGATGAGAAACAGCGCCATGCTGAGTACCACATAGACCGCCTTGAACCAGGGCATGGCGCGGCGGCGCTCCCGGTCCCCCATCAACCAGCCAATCAGTTGATTCAGACAGACGGTGATCTCCCGTCCCTGCCCCTGCACGATGAGGTGCAGCCGGTTATGGGCCGCCGGTACCGCAGGCTGGATGCACATCGGCCCCTGATAGTGGTCAATGCTGACAACAAAGGGATACCGCTTGAGCGAGGCAAGGGGGGCGCTGAGCAGCCCCTGCAGTAGCGGGGTCAGCTCCTCCTGATACTCCTGATAGCGCCGCAGCACATCGATGGGGCTCATCTCTGCCATATGGACCTCGGTGACGTGGGCTTTGTTGCGGATGTGCAAATAGTGGGCCTGCTTTATGACAGGGATGGCGAGGCAAGTTGCACCAGAGAATGACAAAGCGACGGATGATGAGGGGGTAATGCACCAGAAATGGGCGTATTGCCGCCCTGTGTGGTGATGGATGCTCTGCAATAGAAAAGGGCCCGTTACGGGCCCTTTGCGACAACCTGCGGCGATTTAGCCCGCCAGCTTGGCGAAGCTGCGCTCGGCGGCGGCCAGGGTATGTTCGATCTCCTTATCGCCGTGAGCCAGTGACAGGAAGCCTGCCTCGTAGGCGCTCGGCGCCAGATAGACGCCCTCTTCCAGCATGAGGTGATAGAAGCGCTTGAAGCGTTCCATGTCGCAGCGAGTGACCTGCTCGTAGCGGGTGATTTCGCTCTCTTCGGTAAAGAAGAAGCCGAACATGCCGCCCACATAGTTGATGGCGAGCGGGATACCGTGTTTGGCTGCGGCTGCTTTCAGCCCTTCTGCAACCCGTGCAGTCTTGGCGCTCAGCTGTTCATAGAGGCCCGGCTCCAGCAGCAGATCCAGCATGGTCAGACCGGCCGCCATGGCCACCGGGTTGCCGGAGAGGGTGCCTGCCTGATAGACCGGGCCGGTCGGGGCAATGTATTGCATCACCTTTTTCTTGCCGCCGAAGGCGCCCACCGGCATACCGGCACCGATGATCTTGCCAAGGGTGGTGAGATCCGGGTCGATGTTGTAGTGACCCTGAGCACCGCGCTGGGAGACGCGGAAGCCGGTCATCACCTCGTCCAGGATCAGCAGGGCGCCGAACTCGTCACAGATGGCGCGCAGCCCTTCCAGGAAACCGGGCACCGGCGGGATGCAGTTCATGTTGCCGGCCACCGGCTCAACGATGATACAGGCGATCTCGTTGCCGTACTGGGTGAAGGCTTCGCGCACCGACTCCAGATCGTTGAAGACGCAGGTCAGGGTGTGTTTGGCGAAATCGGCCGGTACGCCCGGGCTGTTGGGTTGACCCAGGGTCAGGGCGCCGGAACCTGCTTTGACCAGCAGGGAGTCGGCGTGGCCGTGGTAGCAACCCTCGAATTTGACGATCTTGTCGCGGCCGGTGTAGCCACGGGCCAGCCGGATGGCGCTCATGGTGGCTTCGGTGCCGGAGTTCACCATTCGCACCTGCTCCATGGAGGGGACGATTTGGCGCACTTTCTCGGCCATCAGCACTTCGATCTCGGTCGGCGCACCGTAGCTCAGCCCCTTCTCAACGGCCTTGATGACGGCGGCCTTGATGGCCGGGTGGTTGTGACCCAGCAGCATGGGGCCCCAGGAGCCGATGTAATCCACGTAGGCCTGACCATCCACATCATAGAGATAGGCGCCATCGGCGTGGTCGATGAAGCGGGGCGTGCCGCCGACCCCATTGAAGGCGCGGACCGGTGAGTTGACGCCACCTGGAATGGTCTGGCGGGCCTGTTCAAACAGCTGATCTGATTTTGACATGGATCATCCTTAATGGGATTTTGGGCGTCACACAAGGGATTGCAGCCGATTGAGGCTCGGCAGGCAGGGGCATGAGGAGTATGCTTTGCGCTCTCGCCACCCGGACTCTCGGTCTGCTCCCGTGACAAAAATTTAACGGGCCGACTATAGCAGAAAGCCCCAGCCTTGGGCAGCCGAGCTGCGCGCCGGGTGATCCTGATCTCAGCTAGCTGACGATATGGTTTTTCCAAGTTGGTGTAACAAGATGGCGCAACAAGCTCTCTCCTCTGAAGCCGATACCTCTTCGCGGGGGCCGCTTTCCCGCATTATCCGGCAAGACAAGATGCCCTTGCTGGTTCTGTTGCTGGCGGCGCTGGTCGGCACCCTGGCCGGGCTGGTGTGCGGCCTGTTCGAATCGGGTGTCCACTGGCTGGCAGAGCAACGCATCGCGTTGCTGGCCGACCGTCCCTGGTGGCAGCTCGGTCTGCTTGGCTTTGGCTTCAGCGCCTTGTTGGGATTTGTCGGCTACTTCCTCACTCATACCTTTGCCCCCGAGGCAGGCGGCTCCGGCATTCCCGAGATCGAGGGGGCGATGGACGATCTGCGCCCGGTGCGGTGGTGGCGGGTGTTACCGGTCAAGTTCTTCGGTGGCATCTGCACTCTGAGTTCCGGCATGGTGCTGGGGCGGGAGGGGCCCTCGGTACAGATTGGCGGCAACCTCGGCAAGATGGTGGCGGATATCTTCCGGCTGCCCAAGGAGCATGGCCACGCCCTGCTGGCCGCCGGTGCGGCGGGCGGTCTGGCAGCTGCCTTCAATGCGCCGCTGGCGGGCATCCTGTTCGTGATGGAGGAGATGCGGCCGCAATTCCGCTACTCCTTCCTGGCCATCAAGGCGGTGGGGATCTCCGCCATCATGGCGACCCTGATGTTGCAGAACATGAAGGGGCAGGGGGCGGTGATCACCTTGCCCCACTACGATGCGCCAGCCCTCAAGGCGCTCTGGCTGTTCCTCTTTATGGGGGCCACCTTCGGGGTGCTGGGTTTTGTCTTCAACAAGCTGGTGCTGGCCTGTCAGGATGGCTATCTGGCGCTGCACCAGAACAAGCGCCACCGTTTCGTGGCCATCGGTATGCTGGTCGCCGGGACGTTTGGGGTGTTGTCGCTGTTCGCCCCTGCGGTGACGGGGGGCGGTACCGAGCTTATCCCTCATCTGATGGGGGATGAGTATGCGATGGCGACCCTGTTCCTCATCTTCTCGGTGCGGCTGGTTGCGACCCTCATCTGCTTCTGCTCCGGTGCGCCGGGCGGGGTGTTTGCGCCGACCCTGGCGCTGGGCACCCTGTTTGGCGTGGTGTTCGGCCATCTGTTTCATGCGGCATTTCCCGAGCTGGGCATCGAACCCGGCGCTTTTGCCATCGCAGGGATGGGGGCGCTGTTTGCCGCCACCGTGCGCGCCCCCATCACCGGTATCGTGCTGGTCACCGAGATGACCGACAACTATCAGCTGATCCTGCCGATGATGATCACCACGGTCGGGGCGACCCTGGTTGCCCAGTGGCTGGGTGGCCGACCCATCTATTCCCAGATCCTGGAGCGAACTTTACGGCTCGCCGCGCGTCAAAAGCGGGGTGATGGCAGCGCCACGGCCAGTTAATTTTTCCCTTTATCGCGTTTGACCCCGGTCCGGGCGGTATAGTGAAGGGAGAGGCGCTGCCGTAAATGGCGTGATAACGGGATGAGGGGCTATGTCCAATCTATTGAAGTTATTGGTCGTGTTAGCCGTTGGCGGGCTCATCGGTTACTTTGTCGGTAACCGTCAGGAGCTGGCCCAGAGCAGTCTGTTGGTGGTGCAGCAGGAGACGCTGGATCGCCAGGGCAAGGCCATCGGCCAGCTCAAGACCGAGCTGGGGGTGAAAGATACCCAGCTGGCGACCCAGAAAGCGGCCTTCGAGCAGTTGCAGACCACCCTGAAGAGTCAGGAGGCGCAGGTGCAGGAGCTCAAGCGTCAGCTGGCCTTTTTCGAGCGGATCATGCGCCCCACCGGCGAGCAGGTGGGTGTGGTGATCGACAACCTGACCCTGCAGGAGACCAGCATTCCCGGTCGCTACCACTACCGTCTCGCCCTGACCCAGCCTGCCAAGAAGCGGGAGCTGTTTCGCGGTCAGGTGCAGATCCGGGTCGAGGGAAGTCTGGCCGACAAGCCGAAGACGCTGACCGGCCGCGATCTCGGGATGAAGGTGAGCGAGTGGCGCTATGCCCTGCGTTATTTTCAGCTGCTGGAAGGGAACTGGCAGTTGCCGGAAGGCTTTGTGCCGGATCGGATCCGTGTCACCATCAACAAGGATGGCAGGCAACCGGCACAAGAGCTGCTGGTTGAGTGGGGCGAGGTGATCAAGCCGCTGGTTGCCGCACCGCCTGCTCCGGTTCCCGCTGCCGGTTAAACGTGGTGAATACTTGAACTGAATGGTCGGGTATTGGATAATTTCGCGGTTTCCATGTTTGTGGATCTAATGGTTGTGAGGTCAGTAATGAGTGCAGTAGCAGAAGCCCCGCTGCCCATCCAGATGACGGATGCGGCGGCCAACAAGGTGAAGAACCTGATCACCGAGGAAGAGAATCCGGAGCTGAAGCTGCGGGTATACATCACGGGTGGGGGCTGCTCCGGTTTCCAGTATGGCTTTACCTTTGATGAGAAGATCAACGACGGGGATACCGTGGTCGAGAAGAACGGCGTCACCATGGTGATCGATCCCATGAGCCTGCAATATCTGGTAGGTGGCAGTGTGGATTACACCGAGGGTCTGGAAGGTTCACGCTTCACCGTGACCAACCCCAACGCCACCACGACCTGTGGCTGTGGCTCCAGCTTCTCCATCTGATCGGCGTTATCGGTCTGATGAAACGGCTCTCGGCGACGAGGGCCGTTTTTGTTTGTGGTGGTCAGAGCTCGTTGCCAAATAGCATCTTCTTGAAACAACAAAGGCGCCTTGATGGCGCCTTTGTTGTTTGCAGGATGATTTAGCGGGAGCTTGCCGCCGCGACCAGCGGGATCCGGTTCACAGCCTTGCCCATGTAGGCGAGGGTGATGGTCACAATGATGCAGGTGAAGCTAAGCCACATGTAGGGCAGGTAGTCGAGGGTCGCGACCCCCAGTACCCCGGCCATGAAGATGCCATTGTCGCTCCAGGGCACCATGCCGCAGGTGAGGGTGCCGCCAAACTCGGCGTTGCGAGAGAGGTTCTTGCGCGCCAGTCCCAGTCGATCGTAGTTTTTGGCCATGATCTTGGGGGTCAGGATTAGCGACACATACATGGCCGAGCCAAAGACGTTGGCCAGAAACGCGGTGCCGATGGTGTGGCTGGTCAGGCTGCCGACGCTGTTTATGCGCTTCTCGAAGGCGCTGGCGATCACTTCCAGAATGCCGACTTTCTCCAGCAGGCCGCCAAACCCGAGACCGAAGATGATGACCGCGACTGAGCCCAGCATGGACTCCATGCCGCCACGGCCGAGAATGTTGTCGATAAAGTCGATGCCGGAGGTGATGGCAAACGGACTATAAGCCGAGTGCATTGCCTTGACCGGATCCATGCCCTGGAAGGCGATGGCCCAGATCAGACCCAGCAGGGCGCCAAAGCTGATCACCGGGAAGGCTGGCTTGCGATTGGCCAACAGGCCCAGCACCATTACCACCGGAACTATGGCCAGCGGGGTGATGTTGAACTGGTTGTCGAGGGCCTCCATCACCAGATTGACCTGCTCCAGGCTGACGTTGCCCGAATACTGCATGCCAACCACGGTGAACAGGACGGCGGTGATGACATAGGAGAGCAGGCTGATCGGCAGCATCCCCTTGATGTGCTCCACCACGTCGACGTTGGACATGGTCGAGGCCAGCACCACGGAGTCGGAAAGTGGAGAGAGCTTGTCACCGAAGTAGACGCCGGAGAGCACGGCACCGGCTACCAGCGGTGCAGGCACGCCGAGGCTGTGGCCGATCCCCATCATGGCGATACCTGCGGTGGCGGCAGAGCCCCAGGAGGTGCCGGTGGCCAGTGAGGTCAGGGAGCAGATGATCAGGGTCGCCAGCAGGAAGATGGACGGATGGATCACCTTGAGGCCGAAATAGATGATGCTGGGGACAATGCCGCCGGCAATCCAGGTGCCGACCAGGGCGCCGACGGAGACCAGGATCAGGATGGCCCCCATTCCCTTGGCGACACCGTCAACGGCAGCCTGCTCCAGGGATTTGTAATCATGGCCGAGTTTGATGCCGAGCCCCATGATGACGAACCAGGCGATGAACAGAGCCAGCTGGATCGGCAGATCGAGCACGCTGGTGAACGAGAATGCCAAGGCCAGGAAAATGGCCAGACAGGCAAACACCTGTGCCATGCCCGGTAGTCGGATGTGGTTTTGTTGGTTTTGCATAGATACTTCCTAAACTCTTGCTCGCCAAGGTCACTCCCTCTCGTCCTGTGGATACACCTATCCCGAGGGGCCAACCCAAAAAGAGGCCGCAATCTACCACAAACCTAGCGGGTTAAAGCCCCATCAAATTGGTAAAAATGCACATTTGATTGAAAAAATCACAAATTAGTTGATCTCATAACCCGTTTTTGAGCGCCCTGTTGACATAAATGGTCACATACGAAGCTTACTTGCGACGCGACTTGCACTCCCAATAAATGCAGATGATAATTATTATCAATTGTTGGTTGGGGAGAAAACAATGCGCTGGATATTGCGGGGGATGATGTTGCTGGTGGCGGTGGCCGTACTCGCATGGGGTCAGGATAAAGAGTACGGCACCTGGAGTGCCGGTTTTCTGCTGGCTGCCTGGGTGATGCTGGAGCCCGGATTGCGGCCAGCCTTGATCTTGCTGCCAGTGGCCGGATTGACCGGTATCGTTACCCTGCTCTGGCAGCAGCCCTGGCTATGAGGTTTTGACGGGAGCCTGCTTGATCTTCTGCTGTGCCAGCTTGAGCGATTCGACGACCAGCTTCTCCATTTCGGTGCGTTTGGCATCGGTCAGGAAGTAGATCATGTCGACATCGTGGCGAATATAGTGGGAAGGGAGCTGGTTGAGGGTAAGGCAGCAGAGGTCGGCCATCTGGTCGCCAGTGAGCTTCTGTTGCAGCCCCTGTCTCTCAATCTCCTTGAGCACCAGATGTTCGTAAAAGTTGTGAATGTCGGTATCCAGTATCATATGCGTTCCTTGGCATGACGATGGGCGGGGAGTCGTCAAAAGCATAGCCATAACAAGGAGTAAAAACAAAAGGCCCATCACTTTTGTGATGGGCCTTTTGCGTAATGAATGGTGCGAAGAGAGGGACTCGAACCCTCACATCCGTGGGACACTAACACCTGAAGCTAGCGCGTCTACCAATTCCGCCACCTTCGCACACTGATTTTCTCCAGCTGGTTTTTAAATGCGGTTGGAGCGCATTGCTCTGTTTTTACATGTCAGAATCATGGTGCGAAGAGAGGGACTCGAACCCTCACACCCGGGGGGCACTAACACCTGAAGCTAGCGCGTCTACCAATTCCGCCACCTTCGCACATTCGGGTTTCCAGTCTGGATTTACATGCTGTCTGGATAAAGCATGGTGCGAAGAGAGGGACTCGAACCCTCACATCCGTGGGACACTAACACCTGAAGCTAGCGCGTCTACCAATTCCGCCACCTTCGCACATTGTGTTACCAGTTTTGATTTACATGCTGTCTGGAGAAGCATGGTGCGAAGAGAGGGACTCGAACCCTCACACCCGGGGGGCACTAACACCTGAAGCTAGCGCGTCTACCAATTCCGCCACCTTCGCACATTCGGGTTTTCTAGTTGGATTTACATGCTGCTGAATCAGCATGGCAGTATTGGTGCGAAGAGAGGGACTCGAACCCTCACATCCGTGGGACACTAACACCTGAAGCTAGCGCGTCTACCAATTCCGCCACCTTCGCATCACTGCGGAGGGGGATTCTATAGAGTTTTGGGGGAGCGTCAACAGCCAAAGGGGACTTTTTTCGCTGTTGACGCTCAAAGTGGCACCAAGGGTACAAAACTTCAGCAATTAGCTGACGTTTAGTGCTCAGTAACGGCCCAATGCGCTCTGATACATCAGTTCATACTGGGTGACCGAGTCAGGCCAGTTGAAGCGGGTGTTCATGGCATTGCGCTGCACCTTGGCAAAACGTTCCTTGTCCTGCAGGAAATAGAGCAGGCTGCGGCGCATGGTATCGAGCAGGATGGCCGCAGTCGGATCGTTGAAGCAAAAGCCGGTGGCATGCTCGGGATCGGCATCCCAATCCACCACGGTATCTTTCAGACCACCCACGGCGCGCACCAGTGGCAGGGTGCCATAGGCGAGGCTGTACATCTGGTTGAGGCCGCAAGGTTCGAACAACGAGGGCATCAGGAAGAAGTCGGCACCGGCTTCGACCAGATGTGCCAAGCGATCGTCATAGGTGTTGATGAAGGCGAGCTTGCCCGGATAATCCCGGGCCATGGTTTGCAGTTGCGTGGCGAGCGCAGGATCGCCAGAGCCGACGATCACCACTTGTACCTGGTGGTGGAGGAATTTCTCCAGTGCCGGGAGCAGCAGGGGAACGCCTTTCTGCTCGGTCAGGCGGCAAACCATGCCGTAGATGGGCAGATCCGCAACGGCCAGCCCTGCTTCCTGCTGCAGGCTCTGCTTGCAGATCTGTTTGCCAGCCATGTTGTCGATGCTGTAGGCCGCAGGCAGGAACTCGTCGAATTCCGGATCCCAGTCCTTGTAGTCGCAGCCGTTGAGGATGCCGCAGAGATCGGCTGCCCGTTGCTGGAAGATATTGGCCATGCCGTGGGCGCCGAGGTGAGTCAGCAGCTCCTGAGCATAGTTGGGGCTGACCGCATTGATCTTGTCGGCGTAGAGCACCCCGCATTTGAGCAGGTTGACGTGGCCGTAGTCGTAGTTGATGCGGCGTTCGTAGTCGGCGATCTCGGGCATTGCCCAGAACTGCTCACGGCCGAATACCCCCTGAAACGCCGCATTGTGAATGCTGATCACGCTGCGGGTCTGCTGGAAGAAAGGGTTGTGTGCGTGACGGGTTTTCAGCAGCAGCGGCAGCAGGCCGGTGTGCCAGTCGTTGCAGTGGGCGATATCCGGGGCAAAGCCAAGCTGCTCGCAAGCATGGAGGGCAGCGGCCGAGAAAAAGGCAAAGCGTTCCCCATTATCCGGATAGGCCTGATTATTCTCAGCATAGAGCTGGGGACGATCGAAATATTGTGGACAGTCAAGCAGATAGACGCAGACGCCATCCAGCTCCATCTGGTAGATGCGATAACCGATATCCGGTAGCCCCGGATGGGTAGGCAGCCAGCGTGAAGCGACCAGTCTGGCCTCATCCCGTCGCTTTATCGTCTTGTAGAAGGGCAGCATGATCCTGACATCATGCCCCTTCTGGGCCAGGTACATCGGTAGGGCTCTGGCAACGTCTGCCAAGCCCCCGGTCTTGACCAGCCCCTCAACTTCCGAGGCAACAAACAGGATTTTCAGTGGGTTAATAGCCAACTCTTGCTCCCTTAGGTACCACCACGATACCGCCTTCGGATACGGTAAATCGCTCTCTATCGTGGTCGAGATTTTCACCGATAACGGTGCCGGGTGCAATTTCAACGTTTTTATCAATGATGGCGCGCCGGATAGAGCACCCTTCACCAATCTTCACATCCCCCAGCAGTACGGATTCACTGATATGGCTGCAAGCGCCGATATTACAGCGAAAGCCGAGGATGGATCGCTGGATCTGGCTGCCCTGAATGAAGCAACCGGCGGAGATGAGGGAGTTGGCGATCTTCACCTTGCACTCGTCGCTGTCGATGAAGGTGGCTGGCGGCAATGCTGGATAGTGGGTGTGCAGCGGCCACTTGCGGTTGTAGAGAGAGAATAGAGGGTTGTCGGCCACCAAATCCATGTGCGCCTGCCAGTAGGAGTCCAGGGTGCCCACATCTCGCCAGTAGACGTGCGGTTTCTCGCCCGGGATAACGTTGGTGCTGTAGTCGTAGACATAGACGGGAGCGCGCGGGTAGAGGCTCGGGATCACATCCTTGCCAAAGTCGTGGCTGGAGTTGTCCTCGGCGGCATCCCGTTTCAACTCGCGGCAGAGGGCATCGGTCTCGAAGATGTAGTTGCCCATGGAGACCAGCGCCTGGGTCGGATCGCCGGGGATGTGCTTGGGCTGCTTCGGTTTTTCCTGAAATCCGATCATCCGTCCTTCGGTATCCACTTCGATCACCCCGAATGCGCTTGCCTCTGCGATAGGCATGCGCAGGGCGGCGACCGTCATTGCGGCACTCTTTTGTTTGTGGAAGGTCACCATCTGGCTCACATCCATCTTGTAGATGTGGTCGGAGCCGAAGATGCAGACGTGATCCGGTTCGGCCCGTTCGATAAAGCCGAGGTTCTGGTAGATGGCATCGGCGGTGCCGTCATACCAGCGTTTGCCCATTCTCATCTGGGCCGGAATGGGATCGATGAAGCGGTCGGTGATCCCGACGATATTCCAGCCCTTCTTCATGTGCAGGTAGAGGGACTGGGATTTGAATTGGGTCAGGACATAGATACGCAGAAAGTCTGCATTGACGAAGTTGTTGAGGACAAAGTCGATCAGCCGATAGCTGCCACCGAAGGGGACGGAAGGCTTGCTGCGGGTGGTGGTCAGAGGCTGCAGGCGAGTACCTTCGCCACCAGCCAGGATCATGGTCAAAATGCCTGCCATCGTATTTCTCTCCCTGAATGAACAATATGAAAAGGTTTTCAATGTTCGGTATAAAAACACCCCTAAAGGGGTGGTTTTTATAATGCTCTTAGTACCTTACCAGATACCGGATGGCGCTCTCTAGCTGTTTTATTGTGCTGCTTACACTTATTTACGCTTTGCTCAGATAGACCTTGAATTTGGCATCACTGCTGATCACCTCAGTCCGTTTGAAGTGTGTTTCCAGTATAGGCTGGTAGCGCAAGAAGGCGTTGGCAACAATGGTCAGCGAGCCATTTGGCAGCAAAAACTCCGGTGCCTTGGCCAGGAACTGTTCAGTCGCCGCATAGAAGGTCTTGAGACCCGCATGGAATGGTGGGTTGGAGACGATATGCTGGAAACGGGTGGAGACATCCGAATAGACATCGGAAGCGGTGACCTTGCCCTGCAGGCCATTGATTGCCAGGGTGCGGCGGCTCGACTCGAGCGCCAGCGCGCTGATATCCACCATGTTGACCCGCAGATCCGGATTGCGCTTGGCCAGCACAGACCCAATCACCCCGGCGCCACAGCCGAAATCGAGCAGCTCGCCCTTCATCGGCGGCACCGCGGCCAGCAGCATCTGGGTGCCGAGATCCAGCTCGGCGGCGCTGAAGACGCCGGGCAGTGCCAGCACGGTCAGCTCGGTATCACCGGCCTTGCACTGGTAGCGGCCAAACCAGCTATCCAGATCGAACGGTTCAACCGGCTTGCAAAGCTCGCCGTGATAGAGGGAGCAGCGGCGGGCCGAGTCACGTTTGACAGGTTTCTCGCCATAGGGGGCCAGCAGCTTGTCGGCGCCATTGATGCCGCCGCGGTTTTCACCGGCCAGGAACAGGTCGGCACCCGCCTCCAGCAAGGGGGTCATCATGGCCAGCAGGTATTGCGCCTCGGCCTTGGCCTTGGGCATCAGCAGCAACAGGGCATCGAAGCGGGGGGCGCCACCGAGCTGGTGGTCGAACAGGATGGCCTCGCCGAGGGCGGCCTGCTGGCTGCGGTAGTAGCAGTAATCGGTGGTAAAGACGGTCAGGGTCTGGGCCAGGGTCGCCAGCTGGCGAGGATAGTCATCCTCCAGCGCGCCGCAGACAAGTAGCCGCTTGCCGACAAAGAGGGCTTGGTTTCGTTCCAGCATCTGGCTGACGGCACTGATTGGGCTGCTCATCGGGTCTCTCCACGCAATTTTGGGCGGCCATTATACATAGCCCCTTTCGCCTTGACATTTATGCCGTGTTCCCGAAATATGCCCAGACACCATTTTTTGACCAGAGATGACGAAATGCGGTTCAACGGGTTGAAACGAAAGCATAAAAAAAGCCTGACATTCGGGCCTGCCGACGTTCGCGCGTAACCTCTCATCCCTGAGAAGCTTCAAACCCCGGTTGCGCACATCGTACCGGGGTTTTTTATTGCCATATGCGTGTCATTTAGGAGAAGGAGATCCCATGTTTCAAGGTTCAATCGTTGCGTTGATCACCCCGTTTCGACAGGGAAAGCTGGATGAAGAGGCGTTGCTGCGTCTGGTGGAGTGGCATATCGAACAGGGCACTCACGGCATTGTGCCGGTGGGCACCACGGGTGAAAGTCCGACCCTGACCCACGACGAACACTGCCGGGTGGTGGAGCTGGTGGTCAAGCAGGTGGCGGGGCGCGTTCCTGTCATTGCCGGGGCCGGTTCCAACAACCCGGTCGAAGCCATCGAGTACACCCTCCATGCCGAGCGGGTGGGCGCCGATGCCACCCTGCATGTGGCCGGTTACTACAACCGCCCCAATCAGGAGGGGCTCTACCACCACTTCAAGGCAGTGCACGACGCCACCGCCAAACCCATCATCGTCTACAACATCCCGCCGCGCGCCATTGTCGATGTGCAGCCCGGCACTCTGGCCCGTCTGGCTGAACTGCCGCGCATTGCCGGGGTGAAAGATGCCACTGGCGATCTGGCGCGCCCCTGGACCGAGCGCCAGCTGATCAAAAAGCCCTTCGCCTGGCTATCCGGTGAAGATGCCACGGCTGTGGCCTATAACATCGGTGGCGGCCAGGGCTGTATCTCGGTGACCGCCAACGTGGCCCCCAAGCTGGTGGCCGAGGTGCAGAACCTCACGCTGGCTGGCAAGTGGCAAGAAGCGCGGGAACTGCAAGACACACTCATTCCGCTTCATCAGGCGATGTTTGCCGAGCCGAGCCCGGCCGGTGCCAAATATGCTGCTTCCCTGCTCGGTTTCTGTAGCGAGGAGTGCCGCCTGCCGGTGATGCCGCTGTCGGAAGCGACCCGCGAGCGCATTCGCAGCGCCATGCAGCAGCTCAACCTGCTGTAATGCAAAATGGGTGAGCCAAGGCTCACCCATTTTGTTTCCGGCCTTTATTTCCGACCTTAAGTGCTGGCATATAGTGCCGGTATAGCCCCGCTTACGCAGCGTGATGCAGCCAGGCGGCGATGGCCAGCTGCAACTCGACATACGCCGGATAGAGGAAGAGATCGGCCAGTTCGGCAGGCCATTCGTTATGCTCGTTCGGCCTGTTTTGCAGATGTGTGTGCAGGCTGGTCAGAGCTGGCAGCCAGGGCGCTGGTTGTGGCAGCCTGGCTGCACTGCGGGCGACCAGATCAACTCCCTGACACAAGGCATCGAACGCCTGCTGTTGAACGCCTTTATTCTGTGGATGCTCCAGCCAGAGTTGCTCGTGATGCTGCCAGTGGCACAGCCCTTCGCTTACCCCCGTTATGCCATCCATACCTTCATGTTCGATCAGTGCCTGCAGGGCCAGCGGTTTGCCAAGGCCAGCCAGTCGATAGCCGCGTTGGGCCTTGGATTGGGCGCCGAGGCGCAGTCCGCCGATCCTGGCGAGGCGCCGGGCCAGTGCAAACAGCGCTGTGGTATCGCCCGACTTGAGCTCCAGTTCCAGCTCGTTGATCGCTGTGCACCCCTGACTGCCGACGATCTCGCCCTGATCCCAGGCCAGTTCAATCTCGGCGTTCTCGAAGGCGATCAGCCAGTGGCGCCGCAGGAAGTCGGTGCGAAACTGGGCGACCAGCTGCTGCTGAATGTGGTCGCGCTCGGTCAGGGTCGGCCAAATCTCATCGGGAAAGGCCGAGAGGGTCGGCAGATCGCCGCTCACGGGGGCGTTGTACTCGGGTCTGGCGTGCAGGCCGCCCACCACCTGGCCGCGGCATTTGATGGTCTGTTCGGCGAAGGCATCGCAGCGGCGGATCCGCAAACCCATCTCCAACTGGCGCAGGGCTAGGGTCGGCGTATCGAAATAGACGTTGCCGAGCTGCTGTTGGGATGATTCTTTAATCTCAAGAGAATTCAGCAGGTTGGATAACTCTGGTTGAATGTCGCTGGCGACAAAAAACTTTATCTCGATCTCAGTTTGCATAGTCATTCCGGGCTGGCAGGCAACTTTGGGGGGCAGGATTCGGGTCACGGGGATATAATGCCCGCGAGACGACTAGATTAATTCGCGGTTTAATTGAGTGCGCAGTTCGGTTACCATGCGCGCCTCATAAAATCGTATCGAGTGTTTTTTCACCGACACAGGTTTGGCCATGCCAGTAAATACTATTTTGGGGCTTTTTGCCAAGTCCCCCATCAAGCCGCTGCAGAAGCATATCGTCAAGGTTCACCAGTGCTCCCAGCAGTTGGTCCCTTTCTTTGACGCCGTTGCCGAAGACCGTTGGGAAGATGCCGAGAAGATCCGGCAGCAGATCGCCCAACTGGAAAAAGAGGCAGATACCCTCAAGCGTGAAATCCGTCTGAAACTGCCTCGCGGCCTGTTCCTGCCGGTTGCACGTACCGACCTGCTGGAGCTGTTGACCCAGCAAGACAAGATTGCCAACCGTGCCAAGGATATCTCCGGCCGCATGCTTGGCCGTCGCATGGAGTTCCCCGCCGAAATGCGGACGGATTTCATGGCTTACCTCAAACGTTGTATTGATGCGACCGCTCAGGCCGAGAAAGCGATCGGGGAGCTCGACGAGCTGCTCGAGACCGGCTTCAAAGGACGGGAAGTGGAAATGGTTGCCGAGATGATCCACCAGCTGGATCTGATCGAGGACGATACAGACACCATGCAGATCGGACTGCGCCAACAGCTGCAAGCGGTTGAGCACAACTACAATCCGATTGATGTGATGTTCCTTTACAAGATCCTCGAATGGGTAGGTGACCTGGCAGATCAGGCCGAGCGTGTAGGCGCCCGTCTGGAACTGATGCTGGCTCGTTCGTAATCGACTGACTGGGTAAACACTATTAATGGACATTATCGCGAATTACGGCACCACTCTGGTGCTCGTGGCGGCCTTGTTCGGCTTTTTGATGGCCTGGGGCATTGGCGCGAATGACGTAGCCAACGCCATGGGCACATCGGTCGGCACCAAATCCCTGACCATCCGTCAGGCGATCATCATTGCCATGATCTTCGAGTTTGCCGGTGCCTATCTGGCCGGTGGCGAAGTGACGGCCACCATCCGTAACGGCATCATCGACAGCAATGCGTTTGTCGATAGTCCGGACCTGCTGGTGCTCGGTATGATCGCCTCCCTGCTGGCGGCGGGCGCCTGGTTGATCCTGGCCTCCTACTTCGGCTGGCCGGTCTCTACCACTCACTCCATCATCGGCGCCATCGTCGGTTTTGCGGTGGTGAGCATTGGCCCGGAAGCGGTGCAGTGGAGCAAGTTTGGCGGCATCGTTGGCTCCTGGGTCATCACCCCGGCCATCTCCGGTGTCATCGCCTACTTCATGTTCATCAGCGTGCAGAAGCTTATCTTCAACACCGATGATCCGCTGAACAATGCCAAGCGCTATGTGCCGTTCTACATGTTCCTGACTGCGCTGGTGATCTGTCTGGTGACCATCAAGAAGGGGCTGACCCACGTTGGTCTGCACCTGACCGATGGCGAGGGCATTCTGCTCTCCATCGCCATCTCCATCGCAGTGGCGTTTGCCGGCTGGATCTACATTCGCGGTCAGAAGTACAACCCGCAGGATGACAGCAAGATGCACTTCGCCAACGTGGAGAAGGTATTCGGCATCCTGATGGTGATCACCGCCTGTGCCATGGCGTTTGCCCACGGCTCCAACGACGTGGCCAACGCCATTGGCCCGCTCTCTGCGGTGGCCTCTATCGTGGCTTCCGGTGGCGAGATCTCCGGTCAGGCAGCCATTGCCTGGTGGATCCTGCCGCTGGGCGGCATCGGTATCGTGATCGGTCTGGCGACCATGGGCGAGAAGGTGATGGCAACGGTCGGTACCGGCATCACTCACCTGACCCCGAGCCGTGGTTTCGCTGCCCAGCTGGCGACTGCCGCGACCGTGGTGATTGCCTCCGGCACCGGTCTGCCCATCTCCACCACCCAGACCCTGGTCGGTGCGGTGATGGGGGTTGGTCTGGCGCGCGGTATTGCGGCGCTGAATCTGGGGGTACTGCGCAACATCGTGGTCTCCTGGATCATCACCCTGCCTGCCGGTGCCATTCTGGCCATCGCGATCTTCTACGTGCTGCAGGCCTGCTTCTCCTAAGAGAGCTCCCTCAGCAACAAAAAGCCCGAGTCATCGACTCGGGCTTTTTTTATTGTGCGCGGGAGTGAGGTGCTCCCTTATCTGCCTTAGAGGCTGGCGCAGATCTGCCAGAGATCGTACTGGATGGCTGCGGCGGTCACTTCCCGACCCGCCCCCGGCCCCTGAATCACCAGCGGATTGGTGCGGTAGCTGTCGCTCTCGATGGCGAAGATGTTGTCGCACGGCAACAGGTTGGCGAACGGGTGGTGGGGCTCCAGCGCCTCCAGTCCGACCCGCGCCTTGCCGTCATGCTCGAAGCGAGCCACGTAGCGCAGCACCTTGCCGAGGCGCTTGGCCCCTTCGAAGGCGGTCTGGATCGGGCCATCCAGCTCTTTGAGCCTGTCCATGAACTGATCGGCGGTCACCTTGCGCAGCGGGACGGGCACCAGATTCTCCAGCTCGATATCGGCGGAGTCGAGCTCGAAGCCCGCTTCCCGCGCCAGAATGAGCAGCTTGCGCCGTACATCCTGACCGGAGAGGTCCTCACGGGGATCCGGTTCGGTCAGGCCGTGCTGCCACGCCTCGTCCACCAGCTCGGAGAAGGGGCGGGTGCCGTCATACTGCTGGAACAGCCAGGAGAGGGTGCCGGAGAAGATGCCGGAGACCCCCTGAATGCGGTCACCGCTCTGGCGCAGCATCTGGATGCTGGACTGGATCGGCAGCCCGGCGCCCACGGTGGCGTTGTAGCGCCACTGCACCTGATGGTCGCGGCAGGTCTGCTTGATGCGCTGGTAGAACTCGCTGTCGGCGGCACCGGCAAACTTGTTGGCGGCGATGATGTGGATGCCGAGCTGGGCAAAATCCGGATAGTAGCGGCTCACCGTTTCGCTGGCGGTCATGTCCAGCGCAATCAGCGCATCGAAGCCGTGCTGCTCAAGCTGGGAGAGCAACTCTGGCCAGATCAGCGCTTTGGGATTGAAGTTGTCCTGCACCTTGAGGGGGTTGAGCCCCTCTTCATCCAGCAGCCCCCCTTCCGATCCGAACACCCCGTAGAGGGTGAGCGCCAGATTGAGTTCATGTTCGAGGCGGGCCTTTTCACGGGCGTAGAGGCTCAGCCAGTGGCCGCCGATATTGCCCTTGCCGAACACCACCAGTCCGACCCGGGTCGGGCGGCTGAACAGGGCGCTGTGCAGGGCGATCAGCAGCGGCTCCAGCACCACCTGACGCAGCACCGCCACCAGACTCAAGCCATCTCTCGCCACCTGTACGAACTCCAGCGGCTGATCTGCCAGCAGCTGATAGAAGCGATGACACTGCTCGGCATTGTCGGTCACCCCGGCCCCCACCAGCGCCACCAGACTGTACCCCTCTTTCTGGATGAGGCCAGTGAAGCTCCCTTGCAGCTGGAAGTCCCGCAGCAATTCAAAAGCCCCCTGCGCCACTTCGAGGGTGTAGGCGAGGCGCAGGATCCGGCGATCCGGCTGGCGCTGCAGGGTGAGCGGGTTGAGACGGTGACGGGCCAGATGGGCCTCGATGGTGGCCACCGTCTGTTCATAGTTGGTCTGCGGCAACACCTTCAGCTCGATGAGGGCAATCTGATCCACCGAGGAGACGATGCGGGCGCCGCCGGAGCGCGGCGCACGGCGCAGAATATGGGTGCAGCCCTCGTCCGGGTTGTAGCTGCAGCGCAGGGTGAGGCGCTGGCGGCTGTCGGCCACCGGTTGCAGGGTGCGCGAGTGCAGTACCGAGGAGCCGAGGCGGGCAAGCTCGTTCGCTTCGGCGAGGCTCAGGCGCTCCAGCAGACGTGCCTCCTTCACCCGGCGCGGGTCGGCGCTGTAGACCCCGGCCACATCGCTCCAGATAGTGGTCGATTCGCCGTCCGCCAGCAGTGCCAACAGGCTGGCGCTGTAGTCGGATCCATTGCGACCGAGCAGCAGGGAGCGCCCCTCCATGTCGGCGGCGATAAAGCCGGTTACCACGATGCGACCGGCATGCTCGGCCAGTCGCGCCTTGAGCAGTTCGCTGGAGAGGGCGGTATCCACCTTGACCAGGGCGCCATCCTCCGCGCGCAGGAAGCTGCGGGCATCGAGCCAGATGGCCTTGTCGCCGCGGCTGGTAAGCAGGGCTGCCAGCAGGCGCGCCGACCACACCTCGCCAAAGGCGAGCAGACCGTTGCGGGCGAAGCGGTCAAATTGCCCCTCCAGGGTCTTGGCGATCAGCTGCATGTCGTCGGCCAGCTGTTTGCTCAGATCGAGCTGCAGTTCACCCTCCAGCAGGCCGTCGATCAAGCTCTGCTGATAGGCCTGCAGGGCGGAGATGGCTTCACCGGCGGCTTCGTCCCCCGCTTCGGCCAGCTCCACCAGCTGGATCAGCCGGTTGGTGGTCTTGCCAGCGGCGGAGACCACGATCAGTTCATCCCCGCCCACCTGCTGTTCAACGATACTGGCGACCCGGCGATAACAGACCGGATCCGCCAGACTGCTGCCACCAAACTTGTGGACGTGACGTCGCTTCAATCCTGCTTCTGCTGCCACCGCGATCTCTCCTTGTTGCTGCTGTTCCATTACTTCGCTACCTGTTCTGCCTGCTGCGCCTGTTCAAAAGCCTGAGCCAGATCGGCCACCAGGTCTTCACCGTGTTCAATACCGACCGACAACCGCAGTAGCTGGCTGCTGATGCCTGCTGCCTGCTGCGCCGCCGGGGTCATGGCCCTGTGGGTCATGCTGGCTGGATGGGCCACCAGACTCTCCACCCCGCCGAGGGACTCGGCCACCGAGAAGAGGGTGAGGGCCGCGAGGAAGGCGCGAATGCCCGCCTCGCTGCAATCGAGTTCAAAACTTAGCATGGCGCCGAAGCCGGACTGTTGACGGCGCGCAATATCATGGCCCGGATGGCTCGGCAGGCTGGGGTGATAGATGCGTTTCACCAGCGGCTCATGTTGCAGGAAGGCGAGGATGCGATCGGTGTTCTCCTGATGGGTGCGCAATCTGGGGGCCAGAGTGCGCAGGCCGCGCAGGGTGAGGTAGGAGTCGAACGCCCCGGAGGTGAGCCCCAGACAGTTGGCCCACCACACCAGGGATTCGGCCAGTGCGGCCTCTTTGGCAATCGCCACCCCGCCCACCACGTCGGAGTGGCCGTTGATGTACTTGGTGGTGGAGTGCACCACCACATCGGCACCGAGGGCCAGCGGTTGTTGCAGCAAAGGAGAGAGGAAGGTGTTGTCCACCACCACCTGTGCACCCACCTCGTGGGCGGCGCTGGCGATGGCGCTGATATCCACCACCCGCAGCAGCGGGTTGGAGGGGGTCTCAACCCACACCAGTGCAGGCTTTTGCGCCAGTGCGGCGGCCATTGCGGCCTCGTCACCCTGATCGACAAACTGCACCCGGTAGTGGCCTTTAGCCGCCAGATATTCAAACAGACGCCAGGTGCCGCCGTAGCAGTCGTGGGGGGCGATCAGCAGATCTCCCGCCTTGAGCAGGGCGGTGGTGACCAGATGGACGGCGCCCATGCCGGTGCCGGTGACCACGGCGCCTGCGCCCCCTTCCAGCGCCGCCAGCGCGTCCGCCAGATTGGTGCGGGTCGGATTGCCGGAGCGGGCATAATCGTATTGACGGGGCTCGCCAAAGTCGGCAAAGGTGTAGTTGCTGGAGAGGTAAATGGGGGGCACCACGGCACCGTGCTGCTGGTCTGTCTCAATCCCGGTGCGAACTGCCAGGGTGGCCTTGTGGGTCATGTCACTCTCTCCTTGAACTGTCTCTGGGCGATGGTTGCTTTGCCTGCGCCACGGCGATCCTGCCATTGCTGGCCTATGGTGAACCACCTTACGCCAGCACAAAAAAGCCGTCAACACTTCTAGACGTCTAAATGGCTTTGCTGTTGGATTGCCATTAATTTCCTTAAGGGTTAAAATCCGCGCTCACGGCTAAATGAGAACAGGTGAGTCATGGGAACAAAGTGGAACGGCGACTACGTCAGCCCCTACGCGGAACACGGTAAGAAGAGCGAACAGGTCAAGAAGATTACCGTCTCGATCCCGCTCAAGGTGTTGAAAGTGTTGACCGATGAGCGCACTCGCCGTCAGGTGAACAACCTGCGTCATGCGACCAACAGCGAGCTGCTCTGTGAAGCCTTCCTGCATGCTTTCACCGGTCAGCCACTCCCTTGTGACGAAGACTTGCGCAAGGATCATCCGGACAGCGTCCCTGCCGAAGCGCGCACCATCATGGAAGCGCTGGGCAAAGAGATCGAAGATTTCGACAAAGAGTGACGATTTGCCATGCACAAGAGGCGACCCATGGGTCGCCTCTTGTCGTTTCTGCCGCCCCGTTTACAGGGCTGCTGTTACTTCAACAGGCTGAAGATAAGCGCCGATACCGCCAGCGAACCGGTCAGCAGGATAAAGCCGTTGGTCCAACCGTGACGGAAACGGGCCAGTGCTTCCACCTTGTAGATGGCAATCACCGGCATGATGAACAGGATCATGGCGATGACCGGGCCGGAGAGGGTCTCCATCAGTCCCAGAATGCCCGGGTTGATGACGGCGGCACCCCAGATGGCGAAGAACATCAGGGCGATGCCCAGCTTGTCCGCCTTGGCCAGCGGCAGGCCGGTGGGCTTGGCGATCAGGCTCTTCAGGCTTTCGCGGGCACCGAGGAAGTGACCGAGGAAGGAGGAGCTGATGGCGATAAAGGCGATCAGCGGCCCCAGAGTCACGATCACCGGGTTATCGGTGATGTTGGCGAGATAGGAGAGCACAGAGACGTTCTGGGCCTTGGCTTCGGCCAGCTGGGCTGGGGATAGGCTCAACACGCAGGAGAAGACGAAGAACAGCACGAAGCCCACCAGCATCACGGTGGTGTTGCGCAGGATCAGGCCGCTCTTGGCTTCCGCCTGCTCGCCATATTCACGTCGCTGCACGTTGGCAAAGCCGGAGATGGCGGCGGCGTGGCTGAAGGCGAACACGGTGACCGGCAGCGCCAGCCAGACGGTGTTAAGAAAGCTCCCGCCCTCAAACGCGGTCACTTCCGGCCACTGCCACTGGGGAATGAGGTAGCAGGAGAGCGCCGCCAGAATGGCCGCCAGCGGATAGACCATAAAGGCGAAGGCGCGCAGCATCGCTTTTTCACCCGCCAGCATCACGGCGATCATGGCGAATACCAGCACGCCGGAGAGCATCACCCGATCAGGGGTCGCCATGCCGAGCTGGTTGACCATGAAACTCTCCACCGTGTTGGTCAGCCCGACCCCGTAGATGAGCAGGATCGGGAAGATGGAGAGGAAGTAGAGCGCCGAGATGAGGCGACCGGCCATCTTGCCGAAATGCTCCTCCGCCACTTCGGTGAAGTCGGCGTGGGGGCGGGAAGAGGAGAGCACGAAGCGCGCCAGCCCGCGGTGAGCGAGGAAGGTCATGGGGCCTGCCAGTACCGCGACGATAACGAGGGGCCAGATCCCGCCCAGACCCAGATTGATGGGCAGGAACAGGATGCCCGCGCCAACGGCGGTGCCAAACAGGCTGATGGTCCAGTGGGTATCGTGGCGACGCCAGCGGGTGGTGCTGGCCGTGGCGGAGTGGGAACCGGATAGCTCCTTGGTAGCCTCTACAGATAGACTCATTACTAATTCACTTTTTGTTAGTGTTTTAATCTGAGTTTATTGTGGTTTATCGGGATTTAATTCTCAAAAAGCGGGGCTGAAACATATCACTGCCATTGCTGGCTTTAGCCAGTGATATTGGGAATGGAATCTGGATCACATAATGCAACAAAACTGACATTGATTGATTTTGTGAAACATAAAACTAAAATTTGATCTCGACTCATTTTTTTATTTTGGCTAATGGTGCATTTTCAGGATTACATGAAAAACCGCACCGTTTCTCACCGACCGATTGTGATGTTTCACTGTCATTTCGCTGCTTTGCCAGCGAATCACGCTGTTCAGGTAGGCCTTGGGCAGCGGATCACTCCGGCCATCACCCCGGGCAACTATCCTGAAAAATCAGGCGGCCATTGGGCCGCCTGATTGCTTGGCGTGGTGACGTCTCGAGCCGCCTAGTGGGCCAGAATGCTGCCCCAGGCGAGATCCGGATCCCCCATCACGATAAAGTCCGGGTTCTCCAGCGACTCGGTTTCGTTGTAACTGAGCGGCTGCAACGCCAGGCTGAGGATGCGGCCACCTGCCGCCTCGACGATGCACTGGGCGGCGGCGGTGTCCCACTCGCCGGTAGGGCCGAGCCGCACGTAGCAATCGGCCGCCCCTTCCGCCACCAGACAGGATTTGAGGGAGCTGGAGCCGAGCGGGATCAGCTCGTAGTTGATGGCCGGGTTGAGGCGGCGGGTGAGGTTCTCCAGCTTCTGGCGGCGGCTGATGGCCACTACCAGCGAGTCGGGCTGGTCATGCTCGTGATGCATGGCGCTGATGGGTAGGGTCTCGCCATTCACCTCCTTGAAGGCGCCGTAGCCGCGCACCGCCCAGTAGAGCACGTCAGATTCGGGGGCGTAGATGACCCCGAGCACCGGTACGTTGTCCCGTACCAGGGCGATCAGGGTGGCGAAATCGCCGCTGCCAGCGATAAATTCGCCGGTGCCGTCGAGGGGATCCACCAACCAGTACTGCCGCCAGTTGGCACGCTGACTGAAGGGCACATCGGCCGCCTCTTCGGTCAGCACCGGCACATGGGGGGTGAGCGCCGACAGCGCCTGCTTGAGGTAGGCATCAGCAGCAAGATCGGCACTGGTGACCGGGGTCGCATCCTCCTTCAGCTGGCGCTCGAACTGACCGCCGTGATAGATGTCGTGAAGGATCCTTCCGGCTTCGCGGGCAATCTCCTTGACCCCCGGCACCCAGGCCAACAACTCCTGCATCTCGTTATCCTCTGTCTGTTAACTGCCCGTCTGCGGGCTACTCTGCCTGCTCCGCCAGCCACTTTTGGGCCAAGAGCAGGGCACTGATGCAGCGCGACTCGGTGAAGTCGGGTCGTGCCAGCAATTCGTCGATCCGGTTGAGGGGCCAGGGGATCACCTCGAGGGGCTCCGGCTCGTCGCCGATCCGCTGCTCGGGGAAGAGATCCTGCGCCAGCAAAATATCCATCCGGCTGGAGAAGTAACCGGGCGCCAGCGACACCTGCTTGAGCAGGGTCAGGCTGTTGGCGCCAAAGCCAGCCTCCTCCATCAGCTCCCGGTTGCCCGCCTCGAAGGCGTTCTCGCCCGGGTCGATCAGCCCCTTGGGGAAGCCCAGCTCGTAGGAGTGGGTGCCCGCAGCGTATTCGCGCACCAGCAGCAGGGTGTGGGCATCGAACAGCGGCACCACCATGACTGCACCCCGGTTGCCGCCGCGCATCCGCTCGTAGACCCGCTCTTCACCGTTGGAAAACTTGAGGTGCAGGGACTCCACCTTGAACAGTCGGCTCTCGGCCACTATTTCGGCCTTGAGGATCTCAGGTTTGCGCTTGGGGTGATCCAGTTGGTCGGCAGAGATGTGCTCGGGTTTGCTCTTGTGGGGGTCGCTCATCGGACGCTGGCTGCTCGTTAAAAAATCGTGCATCAAGAGTAAACGACTCTCACACCGAACACCACGGGCCAGGGATGGCAAAGGGGGAGGAAAAATCCGCTATACTGCCGCTCCATTTCTTCCGCGACCCCGAGATCAAGAGGCCCGATGCCACACTCCCGCTCCACCGCCTTGCCCTGGCACCAGATAGATACCGTCTTGCTCGATATGGATGGCACCCTGATCGATCTCCATTTTGACAACCACCTCTGGCAGCAGCTGGTGCCGGAGCGTTACGCCGAGCGGCTCGGGCTGCCGCTGGATGAGGCAAGGGCGCAGATCGAGGTGCACTATCAGGCGGTCAACGGCACCCTCAACTGGTACTGCGTGGATTACTGGAGCGAGACGCTGGGACTCGACATTCGCGCCCTCAAGCAGGAGCTGCTGGCGAAGATCCAGTGGCGCCCTCACGCCATCCCTTTTCTGGCCGAGCTGCGCGCCGCGGGCAAGCAGTTGGTGCTCTTTACCAACGCCCACCCCGCCAGTCTGTCGGTGAAGGATGCGCAGCTTGGCCTTGCCGACCATCTGGATCTGATGGTGAGCACCCACGAGCTGGGCTGGTCGAAGGAGAGCCAGCTCTGCTGGCAGGCGCTGGCACAGCGGCTGGCGTTCGATCCGGCCCGCACCCTGTTTGTGGATGACAGCGAGCGGATCCTGCGGGCCGCCGCCGACTATGGCATCGGCTATCAGCTGGCGATCCAGAATCCCGACAGTAGCAAGCCGGAGCAGAGCATCACCGCTTTTCCGGCGATCCGCGACTACGCCGAACTACTGCCGCTGGTAATCTGAGTCTGCTGAAACGAGAGAGGGCTGCATCATGCAGCCCTCTCTCTTTATCTGAACTTTGGTTATCTGAAACCTGGTTATCTGAAGCCTGATGGCGAAAATCACAGCTCCCGAAACGGGCGCCGCTTCTCCTCTTCGATGACGATCGCCTCCAGATTGGCGACCCGCTCCTGCAACTCCCTGATGACCAGATCCTGCTTGCCGAGGCGGTCGGTGATGCGGGCATCCCCCATCTGGTAGCGAGCCCGCTTGCCGAGGTATCCGAACAATACGCTGATAAATACGATCAGGACGATGCCTGTCCACATGGTCATGTCACGACTCCTTGTCGTTATCAATATGGTCATCATAAACGGCGAAAACGCTGATGGATCAGCTCTGTTTTCTCATAGCCGCCAATTGGCCGCAATGGGGCCCATTTCGCCTTTGTGATGCAGTTGGCTATTGCTGCCAGAGCGGGTGGCCAAGCCACCACATTGTTACCCAAATGGCTATTGATGCCAGAGAGGGCGGCCAAACCAAAGTCCCCACAGGGTCAGGTGCAGCAGCACGATAAACCAGAACACCAGCCGGTAGCTGTGCTTCCGGGTCTTGTGGCGCAGCCACTGGCGGGCCACCAAGGCACCCGGCCAGCCACCGCACAGCTCCAGCAGATGCAGGCGGGATTCGGGAATGCGCCACTCACCGCGCACCGCCTGCCGCTTGTCCCAGGCGTAAGCGGCCACTGTGAGCAGACTCATGGTCAGCAGTATCCCCAGCGGCCACCACAGCTGGCCGTCGAGGCCGAGCCAGAGGGCGGCACCCAGTGGCAGCAGTGCCAGCGCCATCATTGAGCCAGCTCCCAGCAGCGCTCCTCATCCTGCTTGAGGGTGCGGATCACGCGAGCCGGATTGCCCACCGCTACCGAGTCAGCCGGGATGTCGCGAGTGACCACGGCGCCGGCGCCAATGATGGAGCGTGGCCCTATGGTGACGCCGGGGCAGATGATGGCGCCGCCGCCAATCCAGCAGTCGTCACCGATCTGCACCGGCTTGTTGTAGGCGGTCCAGTTGCGTCGCTCCAGATAGTTCATGGTGTGGGTGGCGGTGTAGATCTGCACGTTGGGGGCCAGCAGCACATGGCTGCCGATGTGCACTTCGCCGACGTCGAGAATGGTGACGTTGAAGTTGAAGAAGGTCTTTTCGCCGATATGGATGTTGCGGCCAAACTCGCAGGTAAACGGCGTGCTGATCCAGCAGGAGTCGGGGCAGTGGCCAAAGAGTTCGCGGCAGATCTGCTGGCGCAGAGATTCATCGCCTGCAGATGATCCATTGAGTCGGGCCAGCAGCGCCTGCCCGCGGATCCGGTCGTTGGCTATCTCCTCGCTCTGGCTATCCAGTGCCCCGCCTGCCAGTACCTTGTCCCAGTCGCTCGCCATTGCTACCTCCTCATGCTACAAGAGCGGGCAGTATACGTGACAGTCAGTCGGGTCGTCAGTCTGTCACTTGTTGCAGGTGAGCCCCGTCAACCTGCGGGCCAGATTAGGGGCAGGATCAGCAGGACCGAGACGAAGTAGGGGAGCAGCACCCGTAGCCCCAGACTGCGCCCGCCGATGCCAAGGGCCAGTAACCCCTTCACCAGCGAGTTGACCAGCCCGGCCAGTAGAATGCCGCGAGCGGCCACCTCCAGTGCCAGCTCCTTGTGGGAGAGCTGGGAGAGCGACAATGTAATGGCGTCCACATCGGTGATCCCCGACACCAGCGACAGCAGATAGACCCCCGAGTTGCCCACCTTGTCTTGCAGCAGGGTGGCCATAAAGCCGATCAGTGCCAGCAGCAGGCCGAACTTGATGGCGGTGGCCAGATCGAGCGGATTGCTGGTCTCTGGCTGTACCGGGCCGTCAGTCAGCTCTTCGCGCTGGCGCCAGAACCAGAAGGCAAAGCCGTAGACGGTGGCTGCCAGCAGCAGCAGAGGGGCGGCCAGGCGCATCGCCAACTCGCTGTGGATGAGCAACACCAGCACCAGCAGTCGCAACCACATGGTGGCTCCCGCCAGCAGGATGCCGGTAGCCAGCAGCCGCTCCAGCCCCCCTTGTTCCTTGTTGAGGCGGGCGAACTGCAGGGTAAGGGCGGTGGAGGAGGCCAATCCCGCCAGTATGCTGGTGAGCACCAGCCCGGCGCGGGTGCCGAGCAGCCGTACCGCGAAGTGGCCGCAAAACGAGATGCCGGCGATCACCACCACCATCAGCCAGATCTTGAAGGGGTTGAAGGCATCGAGAGGGCCCATCTCTTCGTTGGGCAGTACCGGCAGCAGCACCAGCGAGATAAGCAGAAAGCGCAGGGTGGCGTGAAACTCGGTTTCGCTGAGAAACAGCATCCCCTGCTGGATCTGTCCCTTCAAGCCCATCAGCAGGGCCGCCAGCACGGCGCAGGCCACCGCTTCGCTCGGGCTCAGCAGTACCGACATCAGACCCAGCAGATAGGTGAGCAGCATGGCGACCGAACTGGTGAGGCCGAACTCCCCCTGCCAGCGCTGGGCCAGCCAGACCGAGAGGCCGCAGCCGATCACCACCGCCAGCAGGCCGAGCAGCGGCAGCCAGGGGCCCAGGGTCGGCAGCAGCAAACCGCACACCCCGCCAAGCAGGCCGATGAGGCCGTAGGTACGCATCCCGGCGATGCGTTGGTTATCCCCCAGCTGGCGCACCTGCCAGCCCCGCTCCAGCCCGATGATAAGACCGATGGCCAGCGAGACCAGGGCGCCATTGACGGGTTCAGCATTGATCCACATAACGACTTCCTTTTCGTCATCTGCCAGCCTTGCTTCCATGATGGCACAGCGTGCAAGGGGGCAGAGGGGCATGGCTCACAGAGTCTGCGTCCGGCACCTTGTGTCGATGGAGATAGTGGCTTGATATGAGCAAAAGAGATAAGCAAAGAGCTATTTCTTTCTTCTCGGCATAACAACTCCACGGCATGCTGCTCTCAACCCAACGATATGGAGGTTCACCATGAAACTGCGAATGACCGCCCTGACCCTGCTCTCCCTGCTGGCACTTGGCCAGGCCAACGCCGCCGAGATCCGCCTGCTCAACGTCTCCTACGATCCGACCCGCGAGCTGTTTCAGGAGTACAACGCCGCCTTTGCCAAGGAGTGGAAGGCGAAGACAGGTGACGACGTGGTGGTAAGCCAGTCTCACGGTGGCTCCGGCAAGCAGGCTCGCGCCGTGGTGGATGGGCTGGAGGCCGACGTGGTGTCGCTGGCACTGGCCTATGACGTCAACGCCATCGCCAAGGCGGGGCTGACCGCCGCCGACTGGCAGAGCCGCCTTGGCAACAATGCTGCACCCTATACCTCCACCATCGTTTTCCTGGTACGCAAGGGCAATCCCAAGCAGATCAAGGATTGGGATGACATGGTGCGCAAGGATGTCGCCATCGTGACCCCCAACCCCAAAACCTCCGGCGGTGCCCGCTGGAACTATCTGGCCGCCTGGGGTTACGCCCTCAAAAAGAGCGGCAGTGAAGAGGGGGCCAGGCAGTTTGTCGGCGATCTCTACAAGAACGTGAAGGTGCTCGACTCCGGCGCCCGCGGCGCCACCACCAGCTTTACCGAGCGCGGTCTTGGCGACGTGCTGCTGGCGTGGGAGAACGAAGCCCTGCTGGTGCTTGGTCAGGCGGGGGCCAGCGACAAGTTCGAGCTGGTGGTGCCTTCTGTCTCCATTCTGGCGGAGCCGCCGGTTGCGGTGGTGGACAAGGTGGCCAAGAAGCATGGCACCGAAGCGGTATCCAAGGCGTACCTCGACTACCTCTACTCCGACGAGGGGCAGCATATCGTCGCCAAACATCACTATCGCCCCAGCAACCCGGCGATCCTGAAGGAGACGGCGGCGCAGTTCCCGAAACTTGCCCTCTTTACCGTCAAGGATCTGGAGGGGGATTGGGAGAAGGCCCAGAAGAAGCACTTCGCCCAGGGTGGTCTGTTTGACCAGATCTACCAGCCCGGTGGCTGAGGCAGATAACTCCATTTACCCCCTTTGAACTGGCCCCTGTGCCAGCCGATAGGAGCACCAAGATGAACAAGATCCTCCTGGTTCCCGGTCTGCACAACAGTGGGCCGGATCACTGGCAGAGCCGCTGGCACGATCACTTTCCCCAATGGCAGCGGATGACAGGACTGCCGTGGGACAAGCCAGACCTCAGGGTCTGGAGCGCCAAGCTGGCGAGCAAGCTGAAAAGTCGCCGCAGCCGGGTCCATCTGGTGGCCCACTCCTTCGGCGCGCTGACCGCCATCGCGGCGGCCCGATTGCAGCCGGAGAAGGTCGCCTCAATCTTTCTGGTGGCCCCCGCCGATCCCGCCCGCTTTGGCATTGCGGATGAGGCCTTGGCCGGGCCGCTGCAGGTGTCGGCCCAGCTGGTGGCCAGCCGCAACGATCCCTGGATGAGCTTTGAGCGGGCCGAATACTGGAGTCGTCAGTGGCAGGTGCCGCTGTTTGATGCCGGTGAGGCGGGCCATATCAATGCCCAGTCCGGTCATGGCGATTGGCATCAGGGGCTGAATTTGCTGGGTACCCTTTATCGCCGTGGCGAGCTGGTGGTGGCACCGGTCAAGGCTACTTCGGCCCGGCCTGTCGCACTCGGTTTTCGCTAGTTGTCTGTGAAGTGGTTGGAGGGCTGACGATCGCGCGGTTCGTTGGTTGCTCCATGCCCCGTTCTTTGAATGTTGCGCTCCGTATTGCTCCATTTCTTAGGTCTTTTATTTATATAAAAGACCTTTTTTTATTTGGATCGCTCTAAAAGCCTTGTTCCACCGTTGTTAGACAAAAAAGTAATTAGCAAAGTCGCAAACGGTGTTTGTTGCGGATAGGAAGAGTGCGCAGAATCACCACATCTGAAATTATTCATAACAGATGGATGTGTTATGCGATTTGGTTCTTATTCTGTCTTGCCGGGTTTTGGCCCTACCTTTGGCTTCACTCTGCTCTATTTGGGCGTGCTGGTGCTGTTACCGCTCTCGGCACTGGTGCTGTTTGCGGTGAACAACCTGAGTGCTGCCGAGTTCTGGCAGGTGATCGGTTCGCCGCGAGTGCTCGCCTCTTTTCGCCTTAGTTTCGGCGCGGCCTTTATCGCGGCGCTGCTTAACAGTCTGTTCGGGCTGATCCTGGCCTGGATCCTGGTGCGCTACACCTTCCCCGGCCGTCGACTGGTGGATGCGCTGATCGACCTGCCATTTGCCATGCCGACCGCCGTCTCCGGCATCGCCCTCTGCGCCATCTTCGCCCCCAACGGCTGGATCGGCCAGTTGCTTGCGCCGCTCGATATCCAACTCGCCTACAACCCCATCGGGGTGGTGATTGCGCTCACCTTTATCGGATTGCCGTTCGTGGTTCGCACCCTGCAGCCGGTGCTGCGGGAAGCCGAGAGCGAGCAGGAGGAGGCGGCCGCCAGCCTCGGCGCCGATCGCTGGCAGACCTTTCTGCGGGTGCTCTGGCCGACTCTGGTGCCGGCCCTGCTCACCGGCTTTGCGCTGGCGTTTGCCCGCGCGGTGGGGGAGTACGGCTCCGTCATCTTTATCGCTGGCAACCTGCCGATGGTTTCCGAAATCGCGCCGCTGATGATCATGAGCCATCTGGAGGAGTACGACTACGCGGGTGCCTCCGCCATCGCCGTGGTGATGCTGCTGATTTCATTCATTTTGTTACTGCTAATCAACAAGTTGCAGGCCTGGAGCTGGTCTCGCATCGGAGGGAGCCGGATATGAGTTCATCTGCTATCGCCATTGAGGTCGCCCCTGTGGAGGCGGCCCCTGTTCGCAAGGCGCCGGTCGTGATCCGCGAACCCCAGTGGGTCAAGTGGTTGCTGATCACGGTGGGTCTCGGCTGGTTTGCTGCCCTGCTGCTACTGCCGCTGGCCACCGTCTTTATTCAGGCGCTGACACCGGGGCTCGCCTTCTTCTGGCACGCCATCAGCGAGCCGGATGCCCTGAGCGCCCTTGGCCTCACCGCGTTGGTGACCCTCTGCGCCGTTCCCCTCAACCTGCTGTTCGGGATCGCGGCGGCCTGGGCCATCGCCCGCTTCCGCTTTCCCGGTCGTCAGCTGCTCATCACCATCATCGATCTGCCATTTTCGGTGTCGCCGGTGATTGCCGGTCTGATGCTGGTGCTGCTGTTTGGCAGCCGCGGCTGGTTTGGTGACTGGCTGAGCGAGCATGACATCAAGATCATCTTCGCGACGCCGGGGATCATCCTGGCCACCACCTTTATCACAGTGCCGTTCGTGGTGCGCGAGCTGCTGCCCCAGATGGAGGCACGCGGCCCGGAAGAGGAGGAGGCGGCCATCATGCTGGGGGCGAGCGGCCTGCAGATGTTCTGGCGCGTCACCCTGCCCGGCATCCGCTGGAGCCTGATGTATGGCCTGCTGCTCTGTACCGCCCGGGCGGTGGGGGAGTTTGGCGCCGTGTCGGTGGTCTCCGGCCATATTCGCGGTCAGACCAACACCCTGCCGCTGCATATCGAGATCCTCTACAACGAGTACCAGACCGGCGCCGCCTTTGCGGTGGCAAGCCTCTTGGCTCTGTTCGGGATCTTTACCCTGCTGGGTGAAACCCTGTTGGCCCGGCTGCGTGGTCAGCCCACCAAATCTCACTGAATCACCGTTTTAAAGAGGCAGCCATGAGCATTCAGGTTCAACAACTCAACAAGCATTTCAATCAGTACGCAGCGCTGGCAGACATCAACCTCGACTTTCACGACGGTGAGCTGGTGGCGCTGCTCGGCCCCTCCGGTTGCGGCAAGACCACGTTGCTGCGGATCATCGCCGGGCTGGAGCAGGCCGACTCTGGCCACGTCATCATCCGGGGTGAGGATGCCTCGGATCTCCATGTGCGCGAGCGCAACGTCGGTTTCGTATTCCAGCACTACGCCCTGTTTCGCCACATGACGGTGTTCGAAAACGTGGCGTTTGGCCTGCGGGTCAAACCGCGCAGCGAGCGCCCGGCCGAGGCGGCGATCCGCGCCCGGGTCAAGGAGCTGCTGGATCTGGTACAGCTCAGCCACGTGGCCGAGCGCTACCCGACCCAGCTCTCCGGTGGTCAGCGTCAGCGGGTCGCATTGGCCCGCGCGCTGGCGGTGCAGCCCAAGGTGCTGCTCTTGGACGAGCCCTTCGGCGCCCTTGATGCCCAGGTGCGCAAGGAGCTGCGCCGCTGGCTGCGCGAGCTGCACGACGAGCTGCACGTCACCAGCCTGTTCGTCACCCACGATCAGGAGGAGGCGCTGGAGGTGGCGGATCGGGTGGTGTTGATGAATGCCGGACGAGTCGAGCAGATCGGTACCCCGGCCGAGGTCTACGACCAGCCCGCCAGCTCTTTCGTCCACAGCTTCCTCGGCAGCGTCAACCAGTTCCGCGGTCGGGTGGCCGAGCAGGGATTCGGCATCGGCGAGCAGCTGCTCGGCGGGCCATCGGCTTCCCATCTGGCCCACGGCAGTGCAGCCATCGCCTATGTCCGTCCCCATGAGCTGGAGATCTTGCCAGCCGATGCGCCGGGCGGGATCCGCGCCACCATCACCCGTCTGCTACCCATGGGGCCGCGCATTCGGGTGGAGCTGCGTGGCGATGGCGAAACGAAAGGGGCCCACTACGAGGCGGAGCTGACCAAGGAGGCGGCCAAGCTGTTTGCTCCGGGTCAGGGGGTGAAGCTGGTGGCCAGACAGGCGCAGTTCTATCCCGACTATCAGATTTGATGCTGTGTTGCGGGCGGTGTGGCCGCCCGGTTCAGGCGCTCTGCCGGGGCATGATCCGGCCAAATAACAAAAATGAGGGGGTGACCAGATTGTGTCGCCCACCCTTCGCAGGAGGCGACAAGGTGAATTTTCAGCAGTTACGAATTATCCGGGAGGCAGCGCGGCGGGATTACAACCTGACCGAGGTGGCCAACGCCCTTTTTACCTCGCAATCCGGGGTGAGTCGCCATATCCGCGAGCTGGAAGAGGAGCTCGGTATCGAGCTCTTTATCCGCTACGGCAAGCGGCTGCTCGGTATGACCGAGCCTGGCAAGGAGCTGCTGGTGATTGCCGAGCGCATTCTCAATGACGCCAACAACATCCGCAAACTGGCCAGCACCTTTGCCAACCGCGACTCGGGCCGCTTGCTGGTGGCGACCACCCATACCCAGGCCCGCTACGCCCTGCCGCGGGTGGTGAAGGCGTTTCGCGAGCAGTTCCCGCTGGTACAGCTGGAGCTGCGTCAGGGCAGCCCGGAGGAGATAGTGCGGCTGGTGCAGACCGGTGAGGTGGATATCGGCATTAGCAGCGAGCAGCTCGACAAGAGCGAAGGGGTGGTGGCATTTCCCTACTACCGCTGGCACCACAACATCGTGGTGCCCGAGCTACATCCGCTGGCTGGCGAGCGGGCTCTGACCCTGGCGGCGCTGGCCAACTGGCCCATCGTCACCTATCAAGCCGGGTTGACCGGGCGGGTGCGGGTGGACGAAGCCTTTGCTGCGGCGGGTATCGAGCCGCAGATCCTGCTGACGGCGCAGGACTCCGATGTCATCAAGACCTATGTCGAGCTGGAGATGGGGGTCGGCATTCTGGCCGATATGGCGTTCGACGCCCAGCGGGATCAGGGGCTGGTGCAGCTCGACGGCAGCCATCTGTTTGCCCCGCACACCGCCTGGATTGGCCTCAAGCAGGGGCAGTTCCATCACAACTTCGCCTGGCAGTTTATCCAGCTCTGCAACCCCGAGCTGGCGCTGGCGGATATTCAGGCCCGCGCCATGGGCAGCGAGCCCGCCATCGACTTCCAGATTTGAGTTCGGAAGAGAAGAGAGAAGGGGAGCCAATGGCTCCCCTTCTTCATTGCTGCCAGATGATATTGCTAGCGAAAACAGACGGCTTCATATGAATTTTTTCACTTAGATTTGCCAGTTAATTTTGTTTGTTATCCGGTACTTGGATTGCAGGATGGAATAAGTGACTGACCAAAGTCGATCCATTCAGGATAAAGCATGCCGTATAGCTACCTATCACATCTGCGTTGCAGCAAGAGTGGCGAGATCCATGAGGCCGACCAGCCCTGGCAACTGAGCCGGGCAGGTGCACCACTGCTGGCCAGCTATGATCTCGATGCGCTGAAGCGAGTCTGGCAACCTGCGGTATTGTCGGGTCGCCCTGCCAGCCTGTGGCGCTATCACGAGTTGCTGCCGGTGCGGGATCCTGCCCACGTCGTGACACTGGGGGAGGGGTTCACCCCACTGCTACGGCTACCCACGCTGGGCAAGCAGATCGGCATTCCGGATCTCTGGATGAAAGACGAGAGCGTCATTCCCACCGGCTCCTTCAAGGCCCGTGGTGCAGCGGTGGGCATCTCCCGTGCTCGTGAACTCGGCGTCACTCACTTCGCCATGCCGACCAACGGCAACGCAGGTGCTGCATGGGCGCTCTACGGTGCCCGCGCCGGACTGCGCAGCACCATCGTCATGCCGCAGGCAGCCCCCGCCATCACCCGACTGGAGACCTCCCTCGCCGGTTCCCGTCTCTATCTGGTGGATGGCCTGATCAGCGATGCCGGGCGCCAGGTGGCGCAGGCGGTGGCGGAGCACGCCCTGTTTGATGCCTCAACCCTGAAGGAGCCCTACCGGATTGAGGGCAAGAAGACCATGGGGCTGGAGATTGCCGAACAGCTGGGCTGGACCCTGCCGGACGTGATCCTCTATCCCACCGGTGGCGGGGTCGGCCTTATCGGTATCTACAAGGGGCTGCGCGAGCTGCAGGAGTTGGGCTGGGTCAAGGGTGAGCTGCCCCGGCTGGTGGCCGTGCAGGCGAGCGGTTGCGCGCCCATCGTACAGGCGTGGCAACAGAGAGCCGCCGAGTCGAGCTTCTGGCCCGACTCCCAAACGCTGGCGTTCGGCATCAATGTACCCAAGGCGCTGGGGGATTTTCTGGTGCTGGACGCCCTCTATCGCACCAATGGTTGCGCCATCGCGGTGGATGACAAGGCCATCCAGAGCGAGATCCGCCAGCTTGCCTCTCGCGAAGGGAGCTTTGTCTGCCCGGAAGGGGCCGCCGCGTTTGCTGCCGCTCGTCAACTGCGCGAGGCTGGCTGGATCCGGGAGCAGGAGCGGGTGGTCGTGCTCAATACCGGTGCCGGTATCAAGTACCCGGATGCGATCACTGTGCTGCCCCAGCGTCTGCAGCGTGACGGGAGGATCCCGGCATGAATCTGGATCTGCCCTTTATCCTCACGACGCTGCCCGCCTTCGGCAAGGCGGTCTGGGTCACCCTGCAGCTGGGAACCATAGTGATCCTCACTTCGCTGGCGGTCGCCCTGCTCAACGTCGCCCTGTTGAGCCTGCACAAGCGGCCGCTCAGCGCGCTGATCCGCGGGTATGTCGAGCTGGCCCGCAACACGCCGCTGCTGATCCAGCTCTTCTTCCTCTATTTCGGGCTGCCTGCGCTCGGTTTGTCGCTCTCCGGGTTTACCACCGCGGTGATCGCCATGACCTTCCTCGGCGGTGGTTATCTGACCGAGGCGCTGCGTGCAGGCATTGAGGCGGTGCCCGCCAGTCAGCTTGAGGCTGGCCGGGCTATTGGGCTTTCTCGCTGGCAACTGCTGCGCCACGTGCAGTTGCCCCAAGCCTGGCTCGCCACTCTGCCCGCGCTGTTTGCCAACTTCATCTTCCTGCTCAAAGAGACGACGGTGGCTTCTGCCGTGGCGGTGCCAGAGCTGCTCTACACCACCAAGAATTACATCGCCCTCTACTACAAGACCTACGAGATGCTGGCGGTACTGACATTGATGTGCGTGCTGATCTTTCTGCCGCTCTCCCTCGCTCTGCGCGTCGTTGAAAGGAGGCTGCAACATGGTCAGTTCGGTCACTGAATCGCTGATGCAGGCGAGGATCCCGATGTGGGCACTTATCTTCCTGCTGCCGCAGTCACTCGCCAGCGAGGCGCAGGAAAGGAGGGCTCAAAATGGCCAGTTCGATCTCTGAGCAGTTAACGCAGGCACTGCCACTGCTGGCGGTGGGCGCAGGCCAGACCCTTGCCATCTCGCTGCTGGCCATCCTGTTTGCCACCCTCGGCGGTGTCGCTTACGGCGTGTTGGCACAACAGGGCGGTCGGTTGGTTCGGGGGCTGCTGCGGCTTTATCTCGAGCTGTTTCGGGTGGTGCCGGTGCTGGTGTGGCTCTATCTCTTTTTCTTCGGGTTGCCGATCTTTTTCGGCCTCGATATGCCGGCCTTCTGGTGCGCTGTGCTGGTGCTCGCCCTCTGGGGCGCCAGCGAGGTGGGAGAGGTGGTGCGCGGTGGCCTCAAGTCCCTCGCCCGCGGTCAGCAGGAGGCCGGGCTGGCGCTCGGGCTCTCGACCTGGCAGCTCTATCGCCATGTGTTGCTGCCGCAGGCGTTGCAGCGGCTGACGCCGCCGACCATCAACATCTACACCCGCATCATCAAGACCAGTTCGCTGGCGGTGCTGATCGGGGTGGTGGAAGTGATCAAGGTGGGCCAGCAGATCATCGAGCGCACCTATGGCTCGCTGCTCATTTACGGTCTGCTGTTTCTGTTCTTTTTTCTGGTCTGCTATCCGCTCTCGCTCGCCGCGCGCCGGCTGGAGCAACAATGGGGTAATGCGGTATGACACCTCTGCTTGAACTCGGTTCTGTCAGTAAACAGTTCGGCCCGAATCGGGTGCTGGATCGGATCAGCCTCAGCGTGCGCGCCGGGGAGGTGATCGTCATTCTGGGGCCAAGTGGTTGTGGCAAGAGCACCTTGCTGCGCACTCTCAACGGGCTCGAACCCATTCAGGGGGGCGAGATCCGCTTCGATGGTGTGTTGCTGGATGACGCCACCGACTGGCAACGGGTACGCCAGCGGATCGGCATGGTGTTCCAGAGCTATCACCTCTTCCCCAACCTGACGGTGCTGGAAAATGTGCTGCTTGGCCCCCTGCAGGTGCAAAAGAGGGAGCAGGCAGAGGCGCTGCGGCAAGCCGAGCAGTTGCTGACCCGTATCGGTCTTTGGGAGCGCCGCCACGACTATCCGCGCCAGCTCTCCGGTGGTCAGCAGCAGCGCATCGCCATCGTGCGGGCGCTGTGCATGAACCCCCAGGTGATGCTGTTTGACGAAGTAACCGCCGCCCTCGACCCCGAGATGGTGCAGGAGGTGCTGGAGGTGATCCGCGATCTCACTGGCAGCGGCATGACCCTGCTCATCGTCACCCACGAGCTGGCCTTCGCCCGGGCGGTGGCGGATCGCATCGTCTTCATGGATGGCGGCCACATTCTGGAGCAGGCCGCCCCCCACCAATTTTTCGACAATCCCGGGAGCCCGCGTGCGCGCCAGTTCCTCGCCAAGTTTTCTTATACAAATGTCATCAAACGAAAGGAGTCAGCATGAAAAAAATCACCTCGGTTCTGCTTAGTGCCTTATTGGGACTGGGTATCGCCAGCGGCGCTGCCCATGCGGCGGACGGTTCCCTCGACAAGATCAAGGCGCGGGACAAGCTCATCGTCGGCGTCTTCACCGACAAACCGCCGTTTGGCTACGTGGACGAGAAGGGCAACTACGTCGGTTTTGACACGGATCTGGGTCGCCGCCTCGCCAGGGATCTGCTGGGGGACGAGAACAAGATCGAGTTCGTGGCGGTGGAGCCAGCCAGTCGCATCCCCTTCCTGCAGAGCGACAAGGTGGATCTGATCCTCGCCAATATGACGGTGACCCCGGAGCGGCGCGAGGTGGTGGATTTCACCAACCCGAACCTGCGAGTGGCGGTACAGGTGCTGGTGCCGGAAGGGAGCGCGGCCAAGAAACTGGATGATCTGGCCAGCAAGACCCTGATCGTCACCACGGGCACCACGGCCGACATCTGGCTGACCCGCAATCATCCGGAGTGGAAGGTGCTCAAGTTCGAGAAGAATACCGAATCCTTGCAAGCGCTGGCGCAGGGACGCGGCGATGCCTACGCCCAGGACAATCTGGTGCTGTTCAGCTGGGCCAAGGAGAACCCGGGCTATCGGGTATTGCCCGAAAAACTGGGCTCGGAAGACCCCATCGCCCCGGCGGTGAAGAAGGGCAATATCGAGCTGCGTGACTGGGTCAATGACCGTCTCGCCAAGCTGGGTGAGGAGAAGTACCTGCTCAAGCTCTATGACCAGTATGTGCGTGACAAGCTGAGCCCTGATACCGATCCGAATGATGTGATTGTCGAAGGAGGAAAATGGCAGGGTTAATGGACAAACCCTGTTTTGAAGAGTGTGTTGAGTGTGTGAAGTAAGTGAAGAGTGAGGTCTTGGTTCCGTTGGTATGCAAACCGCAAGGTTTGATTTTTCCGGGCGTCCCCTGCTAGAGAGGACGCCCTTTTTTATGTGCACAAGCGTGGGTTAGTGCACTTCATCCCACGCCATCTGCCAGTGGGAGCCGATGCCCGGCTCGTACTGGGGGGCGGTGGTGGTCCACTGCTGGCAGTAACCGCTGTAGGGGAAGGGCTTGCACTGATAGACCTTGCCATTCTTGGGTTGCTGCACCTTGGTGCCAGCGGCATAGGATTTGAGCGAATTCGGGAAGACAAACTGGTAGTCGCCGCCACTGCTCGCCTCCTTGAACATCAGATCCATGGTCTGCTGGATGGTCTCGCCGCCCGCTTTCGGGGTGGCCTTGATCACCAGCTGGTGGTGACCTGCCTTGAGCCCTTCCAGCGCCATGGTGAAGGTGTGGCTGCTGTCCTTGATGTCGGCACTGCTTTCACCCTTGGCGACGCCGCCATGGTCATAGAGGGTGTTGGTGACGGCCAGATCGCCCTGTGCGGTGACGGTGAAATCGAGGGTTGCCTTGCCGTTGTCCAGCACATAGTCGCTGGCCAGGCCGCTGACGCTGATGCTGTCCACCACCGGCGGCTGCAGCTGTTGCAGGTCAATCTCGACCCGCTCCAGCTTGCTACCGCGCTTCAGATAGACGGGGTTCATGCCATAGACCGGATTGAACTGGCCATCGGCTCCTTGCTGACCGGCGCGGATCTGGCTCTGTTCGGCGTTGATCTTGCTGGCGAGGGCGTGGGCCCAGCTGTTCTTCTGGCCTTGCTCGGCGGTGGTGATGGTCAGCACGGTCTGCAGCTCGGGGCGCTCGCCGTTGGCATCGAATACCCGGGTCATTGCCTTGTCACCTGCCGCGAGGTCGATGGAGGGGTAGATGGTGCCTGCCTGGCTCCACGCCAGCGGCGGCTGGCTGCCATCTTTGAACTTGGCATCGATGATGTTGTAGAAGCTGTTGCTGGTGTCGCCCACTTCCCACACGCCGAGGATCACTTGATAACCGGTGCGCTCCGGCAGGGTACAGTTGTGGGTGACCTGCTTGGGCGGCTGCACCATGTTGCCGTCGATGACGCAGAAGGGGGTCAGGTCGAACGAGGCACGGGTGAGCGGCTGGTTGGGGTTCCAATCCTGCTTGGTGAGGTAGTAGCGCCAGTTGCGGGTGACGTGGTTGGCGGTGAAGGTCCAGCTGATGGCGAAGGGGCCGGGCTGTACTTCACGCTTGGTCCAGCGGTCGCTGGTCTGGATGTTCAGCTCGCTCCAGCGCGGGCTGCCCGCCGAGGCGATTTGACCATCCTGCGGGCCGGTTTGCGGGAAGCCGGAGGGGCCTTCCACGCTCTGGGGCTCCCACTGCACACCGCCACACTGACTGTTGCCGCCGGTGTTGCACAGATAGTTGCGGCTCTCTGGCTTGCTGATATAGCCGTGAGCCAGGGCGCTGCCGCTGGCCAGCAGGGCCAGAATTGCAGCGATGTGATTGAGTTGGATTTTTGCTGCCATACATTCCTCTGTTCGACAGATGTGGGCAGTCAGTTGGCCGGGGAGTTCCCCGATGCACACTTGCGTGTGGCAACCCCGCTATCCTGGACAAAACGTCTGTAGACCGGAGGCTTTGCGTCCCGACCTTTCGGTCAGTTTGCCAAATGACTAGATAGTTAGTGATGGGCCAAATGTTCGGCCATCAGCATTGTGCACTGCATTGATTGATTATTTGAAGTTAAATGTTTAAATGCACCGTTCAATGGCGCATAAATCATCCTAACTGACTGTTTTTTAAGTTGTTATCTTGTTTTAGAATGGCGTCAGATGCTGTTGGATATGCCGATAAGGTGTATGCTGATTGCGTGTTGCTGGCGCAAAAAAACCTGCCAGCTGGGCTGGCAGGTCGGGTGACAAGTCGACACGGGGTGACGCCATCAATGACGGGCGCGCGGCTCGCCGGAGGGGCGAGATACGGGCGCCATCATCGGAGCCGCGACGGACTCCTTGCTCAGTTTGAACACCGCAAGCCGCTCATCCAGGCTGCGGGAGAGACCGGCCAGCAGCTCGCTCTCCTGTGCCAGTTGCGAGGCGGACTGGGACATCTCCAGCGCCGAGTCGTTGATGCCGCTGACGTTGCGGTTCATATCCTCGGCCACCATGCTCTGCTGCTCGGCGGCGGTAGCGATCTGGGTCGCCATGTCGCTCACATGCTGGATATGGTTGACGATCAGGGTGAGATCCTGCCCAGCTTGCTGGGACTGGTTGACGCTGCTCTCTGCCAGTTTGCGGCTGGTATCCATGGCGTTGGCGGCGGTGACGGCCCGTTGCTGCAGTTGGGCGATGGTGCTCTGGATCTCTTCGGTGGATTGGCGAGTACGGCTGGCCAGCTGGCGCACCTCGTCGGCCACCACGGCAAAGCCACGGCCCTGCTCGCCGGCCCGGGCCGCTTCGATGGCGGCGTTGAGGGCCAGCAGGTTGGTCTGATCCGAGATGGAGCTGATAACGGCGGTCACCTCGCTGATCTGCATCACCCCCTCCTTAAGCTGGTTGACCTGATAGGTGGCTTGCTCCACCTCGGTAGCCAGCGCCTTGATGCCATGCACGCTGGCATGGACATCCCGATTGCCGAGCCCAGCCTCACCGGTCGCTTCTTGGGTATCCCGCGCGGTATTTTCGGCATGCCCGGCCACATCGGAGATGGTGGCGCTCATCTCGTTCATGGCGGTGGCGAGCTGGGCCAGCTGATCCCGCTGGCTGGTGACCGCCTGATTGGTCTGCTCGGCAGAGGCGGCGATGCGCAGGGCGGCATCCGCCACGTTGCGGGCCCCCTGACTGGCCTCCAGCAGGGCGTGACGGATGGCGTCGAGACTCTGGTTGGTGCAGCGGGCGACCATGCCCAGCTCATCCTTGCCCTGCACCGGGATGCTGACCACCAGATCCCCCTTGGCAACCCGCTGCATGGCATGGTTGATCTGGTTGAGGGGGGAGACGATGGAGTGGGTGATGCGCCAGCCCAGCAGCCCCATCAACAGGATGACAATACCGGTGGCGGTGCCCATCTTCAGGTATTGCGACCAGATAGTCTGATGAATGTCCTGCAGCAGCATGCCGGAGCCGAGGATCCAGCCCCACGGCTGATAGCCGGAGACCATGGAGAGCTTGTCAGCGGTTTCACCCGACGGACCGGTCCAGATATATTGCAGGGTGCCCTGTTTGCCCCCTTTGGCAATATCCACCATCTGGAACCAGAACTGCCCTGCGGTGGCGGCGCCACCTTCCCCCATTGTCTGGCCGACCAGTTCGGGGCGGATGGGGTGAACCAGCATCTTGCGGCTCTCGTCGATGACAAACAGGTAGTTGTTGCCATCAAAGCGCATATGGGTCAGCAGCTTGCGCGCCTCCAGCTGGGCCTGATCTGCTGGCAATGTGCTGGCCAGAAACTGGATCTGGCTCATGGCCTGACTCAATACCGCACTGAGTCGCGCTTCCCGTTCACTCATCAGGTTTCGCTGGAGCGCGTTGGCCGAGATAAGCAGCAATGCGACAAAACCGACAAACGCCAGCGTGAGCAGCAAAAGCAATTTGCGGCTCACGGTGATATCACCGAGCTTGAACATGACTAAACCCTCATTTCCCTGTTGATTTTGTATGGCTCGTTACAGCAGCAGCCTGTGTGTACGAATTAACATCTCATTTACTTTCAGCAAGTTGCCACCGGTTCTTAAATGAGCGTTTTAACATCAGTATAGTCAGCAGACAGCAACCACCCACTTTGTGGTAGCGTATTCAGGCGCATCCCTGCGCAATTTTTGCCAAAGAGTGTGAATGGTTTGGCATTTCATCAAAAAAAGGAGGGGGCCCGGGTACGGGTAACCCCATAACAAGAGGGAATTTATGAGTTCCATTGCCAGGAATTACTTCAACCAGCTCAACGCCGACTACCTGCAGGTACACAGGCACAAGGAGGACCTCTTCTGGTCCACCTACATGGGCACCAGCGACGATCAGGCCGGCTTTACTGCGGCCGAGCAGGCCTACAAGGCCTTTTGTGCCAATCCGGCCCGTCTGCCCGCGTTGCGGGAGATGCTGGCGCAGGCTGAAGAGGATGATCTCAAACGCGGTCTGCAAGGCTGGATCGCCTTCTTCGAGTGCAACGTCATCGAAGATCCGGCTGCCGCCGCTCTGATGGATGAGCTGGTGGCCGCCGAAGCGGATCTGTTCGCTCGCCGCAAAGGGCTGAAGCTGACCCTGCTGGATGAGCAGGGTCAGCAGGTGGCAGGCAGCTTGCCCGCCGCCAGCACCTCGCTTGCCGCCAGCCCGAACGAGGCGGTGCGCCAGAGCGCGCTCGCCATGTTCCACTCCCTGGAGCAGTGGGTGGTCGGCAACGGTTTTCTCGAGGTGGTGGCGATCCGCAACCGCTTTGCCCGTGCCATGGGCTATCGCGACTACTTCGACTACAAGGTGCGCAAGAACGAGCAGATGAGCCCGGAGCAGCTGTTCGCCATCCTCGACGATTTTATTGCCCGCACCGACGCGCGGCTGCAGCAGAGCCTCGCCGAGCTCAAAGCCGCCAAGGGGGAGGCGGCCTTGCTGCCCCACAACCTGCGTTACAGCGTGAGCGGCGATGTAACCCGCCAGCTCGATCCTTACGTGCCCTTCTCGCGGGCACTGAGAGATTGGGTCGAGAGTTTCCGTCGTCTCGGCATCCAGTATCGCGGCGCGACCCTCACCCTGGACTTGCTGACCCGGGAGGGGAAATACGAGAACGGCTTTTGCCACGGCCCGGTACCGAGCTTCTTCCAGAAAGGGGAGTGGGTGCCTGCGGTGGTCAATTTCACCAGCCTGGCCGATCCGGCGCAGGTGGGCAGCGGCTGGAACGGTCTCAACACCCTGTTCCACGAGGGGGGCCACGCCGCGCACTTTGCCAATGTCACCGGCAACGCCCCCTGCTTCTCACAGGAGTTTCCGCCCACCTCCATGGCCTATGCCGAGACCCAGTCGATGTTCTGCGACAGCCTGCTGGACGATGCCGACTGGCTCAAGCGCTACGCCAGAAACGCGGCGGGAGAGGCGATCCCCGATGCGCTCATCAAGGCGATGATCACCGCACGCCAGCCGTTTCGCGCCTTCAACGAGCGTCAGATCGCGCTGGTGGCCTACTTCGAGCGGGATCTCTACGCCATGGATGAGGCCAAACGCACCCCGGATGCCGTGCTGGCGCAGGCTCGCCAGTGGGAGCGCAAGATTGTCGGAGTGGAGAGCCCGCGTCCGCTGCTGGCTATTCCGCACCTCCTTAATCAGGAGTCCGCCTGCGCCTATCATGGCTACCTGCTGGCGCTGATGGCGGTGGAGCAGACCCGCGCCTATTTCCTCAAACGTGATGGCTACCTCACCGACAACCCGCGCATCGGGCCGGATCTGGCTGCCCACTACTGGGGGCCGGGCAATGGCATGACTCATGATGAGACCCTGCGTAGTCTCACTGGCGAGGGATTCAGCGCAGTGCCGCTGGCCGAGGCGTGCAACCTGAGCGCCGCTGAGGCGTGGCAACAGGCGCAAGCCTGCATGGCCGCCGCGCAGCAGCGCCCCGTGGCGGGTGAGGGAAGCCCGCTCGATGCCCATATCCGGGTGGTACACGGCTCCGAGCTTATCGCCGACAACAGTGAGTCGGAGGGGCGTATGCTGGCCGATTTCGAGGCGTGGATCGTTAACCATTACCGACCAGTGTCAGCCGCGTAATCCACAGTGCTCCCGGTGATCGGGCCGGGAGCACTGCTTTTCGTAGCAATTTATTGTCGCAACAGTGTCAGGTATTGCCATTTTGTGGACATGTGCGCGACACAATCTGTCGCTTTGTCGATTGGGCCGCAATTTTTTCATCAGATATGTATTCATATGAAGATGAGTGCGAATAGTGGGTAGCAAGGTCATAGAACCAACAATCCACATGGTTTTGCCTAATTCTTCAATAGTGTTTTTTGTGGCTATCTTTGTGCATAAATATCGATCACATCAATCCATTTGATAACCATTATCATCTAATCTGATTGACTTAATTGTCTACAACTGCAGAATCGCCCTCCTTGCCACTCCCGATGTGAATCGGGTTCGGAAAGCCTCAGATCTCCGCCCGGAGATGGCTGGGCCGCACATAGGAAAGGTGCTGGCCCACAGCCCGCCTTTCACCCTCGAAATCAGCACACAAGTCAGGAAGCCCTCTTGCTCATCAGGCAGGAGCGGACGGGTGTGTATATCCGTATGGCCGTGCAGGGACGATACGACCAGCGTTTGTTATGGGTGGTATGTTGCGAATGAATCGCATCTTTTTGATGTTGGCGCTGCTGCCCCTGCTGGTGTGCGCCAGTGAGGTGGACAGAGTGCGCGAAGCCTGGGTGATCAAGGCCCGGGCAGGAGAGTTGGATGCGGCTGCATACGGGCTGGATGCCCTCTATCGACAAAGTGGTGATGGCAAGGTGCTCGACGATCTGATCGCTGTGCAACTGTGGCGGGGGGATCGCAAGGGAGCGTTGGCCGCCTGTGAGCCGTGCGAGTTCAGCCCCATCAGCAACAGTACGCTGGAAGGGGTGGCCCGTGCCGCCCGCGACGAGAAGCGCTACTCCGAGGCGATCAGCTATTACCGCATCCTGGAGGAGCGCGATCCCGCCAACCGCAATGGCTGGCTCGGGCTGTTTCTCACCGCCAGCGATCAGGGCAACCGCGAGCTGGCCCGCCGTGCGGCGGATGAATATGAAGTCCGTTTCGGCCGAGATCAGGCGATCCTCGATGCCCGCATCTATGCGGCTCGTCAGGGTGAAGACCCCATGGGTGAGCTGCTGGCCCGTCAGCAGTGGCTGGAGCTGGAGCCGGATAACCATGAGCAGGTGCTGGCGCTCTATCGAGTGGCAGTGAGTCTGGGGGCGGGGCCTGCGGCAGCGGATCTGATGGGCCGTTACCCCACGCTGTTCAAACCGGTCGACCGGCTCTGGCTCGACTACTACCAGGCGGTCAATCTGCTGCGGATCTCGGCCCAGACCGAGGATCCGGCGTTGGCCCGTCGCTCTCTTACCCGCACGCTTGCGCTGCAAGACAGGATCCTGGCCCGCGCGCCTCACGATCATGTGCTCTACATCAGTGCCCGTCGCGATGCGGTGGTGACGCTGGTGGCCCTCGGCGATTTTGCCCGGGCCGAACGGGAGTCCGCTACGCTGCAGGCCGAAGGGCCGCTACCCGACTATGTGCTGGAGGCGCGCGCCGATGCATTGGCCGGGCTGGGGCGGGTGGATGAGGCCTCCGTGATTTACCAGCAACTGGCGACCCCGGCACGGGCCAAAGACAAGCGCCTGCTGGAGAAGCGCTTCTACGCCTATGCGGATGGCGAGCACTATGGTGCGGCGCAGGGGCTGCTGGCCGGTTGGCAGGAACCACCGACTCGCTGGGATTTCACCGGCAACATGCGAATGGCCAACGACGACTACGAGAAGGTATTGCAGCTGAAAACGTTGCTGCAAGCCTGGCGTGGTGAGGCGGGCGCGGCAGAGAAACAGTTGGAAGGGTGGCTGCAAACCGCGCCAGCCAACCCCTGGCTCTGGCTGCAACTGGGGGATATCCGCCGTTGGCGGGGTCATCCCGACGGGGCCGAGCAGGCCTATCAGCAGGCGGTGCGCTGGCTGCCTGCCGGTCGCACCGTGCTGGCCGAGCCCGGTCGCCTCAACGCCCGGCTCGACAAGGGCGATTGGCAAGGCACGCCGCAGGCCGTGCGCACCCTTGGCAACCTGACCCGCGACCGTCAGGAGCTGCAGCAGCGGCTGACCCTGGAGCAGGCACCGCAATTTGTCACCGACCTGACCCATGGCCGCAACGAAGGGGGCTCGGTGCAGGCCAGCCGTGACTGGAGCTACGACAGCCGCCTCTACAGCGCTCGCAGCGATGGTGGCGATCGGCTGTTTGTCCGTCGTCAGGGCAGCTTTGGCGAGTTCGACCAGCAGCCCGAGCGCGCCGCCTATACCGGGCTGGGGGCCGAGATCTTTCTCTACCCGCTGCAGCTGACGCTGGAGGGGGGCGCGGGCAGCGAGCTCAACCACAGAGGTTATTTGTGGAGTCGCCTCGACTGGCGGTTGGACGATCGCTGGATGTTGGGCACTGCCATCAACCTCAACAGTGCCTACACCCCGCTGCGGGCCCTGGCGCGTGGCAACTACGCCGATCAATACCAGCTCGATCTGGGCTGGCGTCAGGATGAGACCCGCGAGGGGGCGTTGCGGCTTGAGCGGATGGATATCAGCGATGGCAACCGGCGGCTGACGGCCTCTGGCTGGCTGCGTCAGGATCTCTGGCGCCGGGATCGCTGGTGGTTCGATACCACCTTGCGCGGTGCCACCTCCCGCAACGAGGCGGTGGAGGTCGACTACTTCAATCCCCTGCAGGATCGCAATCTGGAGCTGGAGCTGGCGGGGCGCTATCGACTGCCGCTGGATGGGCGTCGCTCCCTGCTGCAGAGCCTTACCATGAGTGGCAACCACTACTGGCAGCAGGGCTATGGCAGCGATCAGGGGTGGCAGCTCAGCTATCGCCACGACTGGATCCTCTCTCCCGCCCTTAGCCTGGGCTATGGCCTGGGCCGCCGTCAGGCCATCTATGACGGCAACCCCGAGTTCGGAAATTTCATCTTCGCCAATCTGCAATGGAGTTTCATGTGATGAAACGCTGGCTTGCTCCTTTCGTTTTGCTGCTTGCACTGCTGCCTTCGCTGACGCAGGCGGCCCGGCAACCCGATGATTATGTGGTGCTCTGCTACCACGATATCGTCGATCTGAAATTGACCCCCAACCTCAAGCTCTACCCCCAGACCATCCGGCGCGACACCCTGATCCGCCACTTCAACTGGATCAAGCAGCAGGGCTATCACCCGGTCAGCTTCCAGCAGATCCTGGATGCCAAAGCGGGCAAGGCACCGCTGCCGGAGAAGGCGATCCTACTCAGCTTCGATGACGGCTACGAGAGCTTCTACCGGCTGGTCTATCCGCTGCTCAAGCTCTACAACTACCCGGCAGTCTTTGCGCTGGTGGGCAGCTGGCTGGATGTGGCCGATGACAAGATGGTCCCGTACGGCAATGACAAGCTGCCACGCAGCTACTTCGTCGGCTGGCCGCAGATCCGCGAGATGCAGGATTCCGGGCTGGTGGAGCTGGCTTCCCATACCTTCACCTCCCACTACGGGCTGCTCGCCAATCCGCAGGGCAACGTGCAGCCAGCGGTCACCACCGCAGGTTGGAGCCAGAATGGCTACGAGAGCATGGCCGACTACCGGGCCCGGATAAAAGCCGACTTTGACGCATCGGCCAGCCAGCTCAGGGAGCAGACCGGTCGGGCACCACGGATCCTGGTCTGGCCCTACGGCGCCTTCAACCAGACGGCGCTGGATCTGGCCAGTGCGGCCGGGATGCCCTACACCTTCACCCTGGCCGAAGGGCTCAACAAGCTGAGTGACTCGGGCAGCACGGTGCGCCGCTATCTGCTGGAGGAGGATACCAGCCTCGAAACCCTGGACGAGATCATGGGGGGCAATACCTGGGAGCGGCAGGTGGAGCGCTTGGTGCACGTGGATCTGGACTATGTCTATGACAAGGATCCGCAGCAGATGAACAAGAACATCGACATGCTGCTGGACCGGATCAAGGGCTACGGCATCACCACCGTCTATCTGCAGGCCTATGCCGATGACAACGGTGACGGGGTGGCGGAGGCGCTCTACTTCCCCAACCGTCATATGCCGGTCAAGGCAGATCTCTTCAACCGGGTGGCCTGGCAGCTAAAGACCCGGGCCGGGGTCAAGGTGTTCGCCTGGATGCCGGTGATGGCCTACGACATGGGACCGAACCACGCCTATGTCACCGACAGCCGCACCGGCGCCCCTGCCAAGGGGCAGTATCTGCGCCTTTCTCCCTGGGATCCTGCCAGCCGTCAGCTGCTGCTGGATATCTATGAGGATCTCGGCTTCTACACCAAGTTCGACGGCCTGCTGTTCCATGACGACGCCTTCCTCAGCGACTACGAGGGGCCGATGCCGCTGGCTCGTACCCCGGATGCGCTGCAGGCGCAAGGGGAGCAGAAGACCGATCTGCTGATCGACTTCACCATGGCGCTGCGTGATGCCGCCGCCCGCTACCGTCAGGGGGGAGCCGACGGCCTCAAGACTGCCCGCAATATCTATGCGGCGCTGGTGACCGAGCCGCAATCCCAGCAGTGGTTTGCCCAGAGCATGGCGGCGTTTGCCAAGGCCTATGACTACACCGCCGTGATGGCCATGCCCTATATGGAGCAGGCGGAACACCCCGATGAGTGGCTGGCCAAGCTGGCGGAGGATTCGCTGGTGCAGGTGCCAGCCAATCGACTGGTGTTCGAGCTGCAGAGCCGCAACTGGCGTACCGACCAGCCCATCCCTGATGCCGAGCTGGCGCGCTGGATGGAGATCATTCAGCGCCAGGGAGTGACCAACTTTGGCTACTACCCGGATGATTTTCACAACAATCAGCCGGATCCTGCAGCGCTCAGGCCGGTCTTCTCGGTGCAGACCCAGCCTCAGCCGACCCAACTGCCGGCCACTGTCAGTGTCGCCGCGGCCACCCGCGTGGAGGCGATACGGTGAAGGATCTTCTGGAAGGGATAGCCATCTTTACCCTGGCCTATCCCAGTCTGATGGCCATGGTGTGGGTCTGTGGCGGCCTCTATTACTACTTCCAGTGGGAGCGGCGGGATATCGCGCTGGCCAAGCGGGGGCTGGAGCTCCCCTATTACCCCAGGGTGACGTTAATGGTGCCTTGCTACAACGAGGGGGCCAATGTCGAGGAGACCATCGGCCACCTGCTGCGCCAGCGTTATCCCGATTTCGAGGTGCTGGCCATCAACGACGGCAGCAAGGATGACACCGGCGTTCGGCTGGATCGGCTGGCGCAGCAGGATCCACGCCTGACCGTGCTCCATCAACACAACCAGGGCAAGGCGATGGCCCTCAACAACGGGTTGACCGTGGCCAGTGGGGAGATCCTGGTCGGCATCGACGGGGATGCGGTGCTGGACTATGACGCGGTGCGCTGGATGGTGAAGCACTTCATCGAGAGCCCAAGGGTCGGGGCGGTCACCGGCAATCCGCGGGTACGCACCCGCTCCACCATCATCGGCAAGATCCAGACCGGCGAGTTCAGCTCCATCATCGGCCTCATCAAGCGGGCCCAGCGGATCTACGGCACCGTCTTCACCGTCTCCGGGGTGGTGGTGGCTTTTCGCAAGCAGGCGGTCGAGGCGGTCGGTGGCTGGAGCAATGACATGGTGACCGAGGATATCGACATCAGCTGGAAGCTGCAGTTGGCAGGGTGGCTCATCCACTATCAGCCGCAGGCGCTCTGCTGGGTGTTGATGCCCGAGACGGTGCGCGGCCTCTACAAACAGCGGTTGCGCTGGGCGCAGGGGGGCGCCGAGGTGTTTCTGCGCTACGGGTTGCAGGCGATGCGTTGGCGCAATCGCCGCTTCTGGCTGTTGCTGCTGGAGTATCTCTCCAGCGTTGCCTGGTGCTACAGCATGTTGCTGCTGGCGCTGATCTGGCTGCTTGAGCCGGACTTGAGCGGACTGGCGGTGGGTCACCTGTTCCAGTGGACCGGGGTGATGATGACCGCCATCTGTCTGGTGCAGTTCGGGGTCAGTATCTTTATCGACAACCACTACGACAAGCGCATGGCCCGCAGCTTTATCTGGTGCGTCTGGTATCCGCTCATCTACTGGTTGCTCAATCTGGTGACCGTGGTGGTGGCGGTGCCCAAGGCGATCCTGCGTCGCCGTGGCCAGCTGGCCGTTTGGGAAAGTCCTGACAGGGGAGAGTCGTTCCGTGACAAAACATAAGCTGGCGAACGAGATGATCATCAGCAACGGCACCCGGCGCAGCTGGAAGTATCGGCTGCGGGATCTGCTGATCCTGCTGGTGACCTGGGGGGGCTGGTTGTTTTTGGCCCTGCAACCCTGGCTCAACTATCTGGAGACGGAGGAGAACGAGAGCTTTATCGGCTCGCTGGATGCCGTCGAGGTGGGGCAACTGTTTCTGGCCCTGCTGTTCGGCATCTTCCTGCTGATCCACTCCTGGGCGAAATACAACAAGCTGCTACACCGGCTGGTGGGCAAGCGAATGGTCTCGAAAGCGCAGTGATTACGAGGGGCCAGTCGGCCCCTCACTCTTTAAAAACCGGTCACCTACTGCGCAACGGGCAGTGTGCCGCGAGCTGTTTTTCCATGTCGGCTGGCCATTGCGATGTCACCGACAGCCCCAAAATCAGTCGTTTTACTCCTGATTTTTCATTCATCAATGACTTTATTTCCACAATTTTCGCAGATGACGTGGCGTTCAAAGCGATCCATGTTGGCCAGAAAGGGCCCAGCCGCCCAGCCGGTAATAAAGTCTTTGATAAACGCTTTGCGCTTTTGCTCCGGTTTCACCTCTTTTCCATAGGATTTGTCGACCAGCACCACGACATGGTTGGTCTCGCGTTGGCAGGTTGGGCAGAAGCGTTTTTCGGTTGATGTAAGCACCGTATTCTCCTTGTCAGTTCGCTGGATTGGCACAATACGGTGTCCCAGCCCAGATATTTTGTGTCCTCATTTGATTCCCTTTTCGGGCGAGGTGTCAACCTGTTGTGTGTTACCTGAGTGCTCTTTTGCATTCGGTATCAGGGTCAGTGCCTTGTTGACGGCGGCCTCCAGTTGCGGGTCGCGTCCGGCCACCATATCGGCGGGGGTGAGCGGCACCTGCAGGTCCGGAATGAGCTCTCTGTTTTCGTATAATGAACCGTTCGGATCTTTCATCCCCAGCGTCGGGATGCCGTAATTCAGACCCGGGATCAGCGTCGATCTGTGCTGGTAGACATAGGTGCCGGTACCCGGCACGGGCTCGCCGACGATGGGGCCTGCCTTGAGGGCGCGGTAGTACTCGGGGAAGGCGGAACCTTCCGAGTAGCTGCCCGCATTGACCAGTACCACCGAGGGTTTGGTCCACTGGCGGCTGGCGGCATCTGTCGCTCCCTTGCCTTGTCGCGGCCAGCTGATCGCCATCCCCTTGGTGCTGCCACTTCCCGTCAGAAACTCCACCAGGGTATTGGCCAGATAGCCGCCGCTGTTGAAACGGACATCGACGATCAGCGCTTCCCGATTGCGTTGGCTGCCCAGGGCCTCCGCAACCACCTTGTCGTAGACGTCGCTATTCATCTCAGGCAGATAGACGTAGCCGACCCGCCCATTGCTCAGCTCATCCACCTGTTTCCGCCGTTTTTCCACCCAGCGGTCCATTTTCAGCTGGTACTCCTGTTGCAGGTCGATGGCGGTGACCACCACTTCGTCAGGGGTGGGGTTGCCCGCTTGCTGGAAGGTGAGGGCGAGTCGGGCGCCAGCCTGATGGTTGAGGGCCTGATCCAGCGCGCTCAGATTGGCGATTTCCACGCCGTTGATGGCGAGCAGCCGGGCCCCCGCTTTGATGTCGCTCTCCTGCTCCAGCGGGCCACCGGCCAGCAGTGCGACCAGCTCCACCCCCTGTTTGCCATCCCGCCAGTAGCCGCCGAGGCTGGCGGTGTTGTCCGCCATGCGCGGGAAGGGGGCCGGGCCATTGCCCCAGGTGTGGGAGACATTCAGCTCACCGGCCAGCTCCGCCAGCAGGTTGCCAAAGTCGCGCGGGTTGCCGATGCCCGGCAGCAGGCGGCGGTAAGCGTTGACATAGCTATTCCAATCCACGCCGTTCATGTTGTCTTGATAGAACTCATCACGGGTGAGACGGGCGATCTGATCGAAGGAAGCGGCCATCCGTGCCTGCCAGCGGTTGGTTGACTGCAAGACAAAATGCGTGCTGGTCGTTTCGCCGGATTCGAGATGGATCCGGGTTATCTCCCCGCCGTCCCGTACCAGCGTGACCAGCGTCGCGTCATCATTGAGAGTGACCTGGGCTGGACCTGGCTGCTCGGAAAATAGCTCTCGGGTTTTGTCCTTGCGCAGATCCCGGGCATAGCCCTTGATCTCACTCTCGCCGTTGACCTTCATCTCTTCCACCAGATAGATCAGCTGGTCGTCGACAATGCGGCTGGCGAGCAGTGTGCCAGAGGGTTGCAACAGGAACGCCTCGCGATGGGTGAGACGCTCGGTATCAAATCCATACCCCGCTTTTGGCGGTGTCTGCTCGGCGAGAAAATCGGCTTTGGCCGCCCGGCTGCTGTAGATTGCCAACAGACTCTGACCGATGGGTTCACCATCTGCCCCCAGTGGCCCAAATCGGGCTGATAGCCAATAGAAGATGGCGCCATCTTTGCTCCAGCCAGGCTGCTCATCCAGGTAACCATTCCGGCTGATATTGATCGGCTTGGCATCCGGTGTGCGAGTGTCGATGAGGGCGATATCCTGTCCCGCCGAGTCGGGGCGGAAGGTGAACGCCAGATGGCGGGAGTCGGGGGCAAAGGAGAGCGTGATTTTGTGGCGCCATGGGTTGAAGCTGGCAGGCACCAGCTCCCGCTCCTTGTTGCTCGCCAGATCGAGCAGATGGATAGCCTGACCGTCCACCACGAAGGCGAGTTGCTTGCCGTCGGGGGAGAGCCGCGGTCGGCTGATCCCCTTGCCGGGAATGGCCAGCAGCAGGCTCTCGGTCAGGGGGCCCGGATCGCTGAACAGCCGATCAGGCTCCCCCTTGCGCAGGTGATAGAGGGCGGCGTGCCCTTGCTGCTCGGAGAGGTAGATTAGGGAGCGCCCCTGCTCGGCATAGAGGGGGCTGGACTGTTCGCTCGGATCATGGGTCAGCTGGCGTACTCGCTCCCGCTCGGGGTCGACGGCAAACAGGTTGCCCTCGCTCACCAGGATCAGCTCGTCAGCCTCCTTGCTGACCAGCGCCTCGTCCGCCTGAGTCAATGTGTCGCTCGCCTCATCCGGCGTGCTTGCCACCTGCGGGATGATGGTCAGTTTGCGCGGTGTGCTGCTGCCTGCATCAAGGCGATAGATCTCACCCAGCCATGACCAGACCAGATCGCCGTTGCGGGAGGCGCTCAGCCCTCGCACAGGATGACCTTTATAGTGGGTGAGCTGCTGCTCCTTGCCGCTGGCAAGATCGCGGCGCCAGACGTTGAAATCACCGCTGCGCTCGCTCAGGTAAAAGAGGGCATCCCCCTTGTCGCTCCAGACCGGATCGGTGGCTGCCACCCGATCTTCGGTCAGCTGTCGATGCTGCTTGCCATCAAATAGCCAGAGGCGGGGCACCGCGAAGGAGTGCTGATGCTTGCGAAAGGGTTGATCCGCTGCGGGCATCTGGTAGGCGAGCTGCTTCCCGTACGGGCGCGCCAGGGTCGCTGGCAGCGGCAGGTCAGCCTGCAGTTCTCCTCCTGTTACCGGCGTCCAGTAGAGCTCTCCCCATTGGTAGCCTTCTGCGACAAAATGGTCGGCCGCGGGCGCGCCCGGACGCTGGCTGCTCAGTAGCAGCCGTTTGCCATCGGCGCTGAACGCTTGTGGCAGATCGGCGCGCGAATCGCGGGTGAGACGTACCATCTCGCCGCCGCTGGCGGGCACCACGAACACATCCTCGTTACCGTAGAGGTTGGCGGCAAAGGCGAGCTGCTTGCCATCCGGCGACCAGACCGGCCGCTGGCTCAGGTAGTCGCTGCCGGTGAGTGCCGTCGCAGGTCCTCCTTCGGCGCTACTGATGAAGATGCGCCCCTGCCAGGTGAAGGCAAGCTGCTTGCCATCGGGGGAGAGGGCAGGCTCGCGCAGCCAGAGCGCATCGGCGGCGACACTGGCGGGCAGCCAGAGCAACAGCGGCGAGGACAGTAGCGAAGAGAACAGCAGAGGGACGAGGCGGCACGAAGAGCGCATGGCATGATCCTGTCGATGAGGTAAAAATTAATCATCACCGATAATCAGCGCTGATACCAGAGCTGAAACATGTAGCTATCCTATTGTTTTAAATATTAATTGTTACACTTAGTTTCTCCTGCTGGCTGGCGTGGCGAAGCGGGATCCAAGATATGTTTTATCGGGCATCTTGAGTATTGATGGCGATCCAATATCATGGCGCTCGCTCGCCACTCGGCGGGCATTGTTCAGATGATTTGGTAACAAGAAAAGCCCGCACCAGCGGCTTGTCGAGGGATGGAATGAGAGCCGTATTACTGTGTTTGTTGGGGCTTTGGCCCGCATTGAGTTTTGCCTTTACTGAAAAAGCCGATTTGGTGGTGGTCAAGAAGTCGACCTATAGCCTGACCCTGATGAAGGATGGCAAGGAACTGAAGCGCTACTGGATTGCACTGGGCCCGGCGCCCAAGGGGCACAAGCAGCAGGAAGGGGATCAGCGTACGCCGGAAGGGCGCTACACCCTCGACTACAAGAAGACCAATTCCGGCTACTACAAAGCCATCCATATCAACTATCCGAACCTTGATGACATCAAGCGAGCCAATGAACTGGGAGTTCGTCCGGGTGGCATGATCATGATCCATGGTCAGCGCAACAGCATTGGCAACCGTCGCTTGCAGCCATCCAACTGGACCAACGGCTGCATCGCCATGCTCAACCATGACCTCGATGAGGTGTGGAACGCCATCGAACCCGGCACGCCTATCATCATCCAACCCTGATTGCCTGAACGGGGGCCCTGTCGCGAGAGAGGGCCCCTTGTGTTTTCAAGGGGTTGTCCGGTCGATACTGGATGTCTTATATGGACATCCGGCATGTTGTGAATGTCACTTCAAAAAAAGCCTGCAAAAGGTGAGGATATGGGCTCTGTCCGTGAAGGAGTGTCCCATGTCTTTGATCGAAACCTGTCAGCGCATCGTGCGTGATCACAACCTCTCTGCCGCCCAGAAGAGCCATGCTTTGGCGCTGGCTGCCGAGAATGCGTTGCCCTACCCCGACCTGCCTGCCGCAGTCGCCGAGGCGATGGCGCAGGGATTTATCTGTGACATGTTCGAAGGTCACGCTCCTTACAAGCCGCGCTATGTGCTGCCGGACTATGAAAAATTCCTGAGTCAGGGCTCTGCCTGGCTGGAGCTGGCACCGCCGCAGGATTTCGACGAGGCGCTTAACGCCCTGCGTATCCTCTATCACCACGTCCCCTCCGTTACCGGCATCCCGGTCTGGCTGGGTCGACTCGACCATCTGCTGCTGCCGTTTGTCGGCGAGCTGGATGACGAGACCCTCTATCGCAAGCTGAAGGGGTTCTGGGTCTATCTGGATCGGGTGCTGCCGGACGCTTTCATGCACGTCAACATCGGGCCGGATGACAACCGCATCTGCCGCCTGATCCTGCGCATCGACAACGAGCTCAAGCAGGTGGCGCCCAACCTCACCTTCTTCCACGATCCGGAGCAGACCCCGGACAGCCTGCTGTTGCAGGCGGTGAAGAACATCGCCGAGTGCAGCAAGCCGCACATCGCCAACTACCCGATCCACCGTGATACCTTCGACAATCGTGGCTTTGGCATCGTCAGCTGCTACAACGCCCTGCCGCAGGCGGGTGGCGCCAATACCCTGGTGCGCATCTCCCTCAAGCGGGTCGCCGAGCAGTGCCAGGGGATCGATGATTTCCTTGGCTGCCTGTTGCCCCACTACTGCCGTCTGGCCTCCCAGTTGATCGAAGCGCGTGCCGCGTTCCTCCATGATGAGTCCGGTTTCTTCGACAGCTTCCTGGTCAAGGAGGGGCTGCTGGATGAGGATCGTTTCGTCCCCATGTTCGGTATCTACGGCATGGCGGAAGCGGTCAATATCCTGATGGATAAAGAGAATCTGCCGGATCGCTACGGCCATGGCGAGGAGGCGAACCAGCTGGGCTATCGCATCTCGGCCCAGCTCTCTGACTATGTGACCACGACGCCGCAAACCCATGCCTGGGGTGGTCGCGCCCTGCTGCACTCGCAAGGTGGCCTCAGCATCGATGTGGCTGTTACCCCCGGGGTGCGCATTCCCTACGGTCATGAGCCGGATCCGGCCAGTCATGTGCTGGCGCTGGCGCCGCACCACACTTATTACCACTCGGGGATCAGCGAGATCCTGACCCTGGATCCCACCATCCGCCAGAACCCGCAGGCGCTGTTGCAGCTCTGCAAGGGGGCGCTCGCCATCGGCATGCGTGAGTTCACCGCCAACGTGGCCGACAGCGATCTGGTGCGGGTGACCGGCTACATGATCCGCAAGAGCGACGTGGCCCGCTTCGCAGAGGAGGGGTCGCGCTTGCAGACCACCTGTCTCGGTGCCGAGGCGAGCGAAGTGACCGCCATTCGTCAGCGGGCACCGCGAGTGGTCGCCCACGAGTCGACCATCTGCGAGTATTGAGTTCGTCCTGATGGCTGATGTTTTGCCAACACGCAGCGCCCTGGTGAGCAGGGTGCTGCCGTTCTCCTGTGTCGACGGGCCGGGCAACCGGCTGGTGCTGTTTCTGCAGGGCTGCAACTTTCGCTGCCCCGGCTGCCATAACCCCCACACCATCGGGCTGTGCGACGATTGCGGCGACTGCCTCGCGGTCTGTCCGAGCGGCGCCCTCTCTCTGGATGAGGGCCGCACTGGCGAGCGCAGCGTGCGCTGGCAGGCGGCGCTCTGCACCGACTGCGACGCTTGTCTGGATGTCTGCCCCCGCAGCGCCAACCCCAAAACCGCCACCATGACGGTGGCCGAGGTGCTGGCCCTGCTGCGCCGCTACGGCCCGCTGCTGAGCGGGATTACCGTCTCCGGCGGCGAGGCGACCACCCAGCTCCCCTTTGTGGTTGCGCTGTTTTCCGCCATCAAGGCCGCGCCGGATCTGGCTCATCTCAGTTGCCTGCTCGACAGCAACGGCTCGCTGGCCGAGACCGGCTGGCAGCGGCTGCTGCCAGTGCTCGACGGCGCCATGCTCGATCTCAAGGGGTGGCGCGACTCGGTGCATCACACCCTGACCGGCTATGGCCGCGAGCGGGTGCTGGCCTCGCTGCAACTGCTGGCACGCCACGGCAAGCTGACTGAACTGCGGCTGCTCCATGTGCCGGGCAAGAGCGATTTTCTGGATGCGAGTGGTGAGCTGGACGCGGATCTCGCCGCCTTCTTGCAGCAGCTTGGGCCGGTGCCGATCCGCATCAACGGCTTTCGCCACCACGGGGTTCGCGGGGAGGCCGCGCAATGGCCAGAGGCCAGCCAAACCGAGCTGGAACAGCTGGCCAGCCGCTTGCGCGCAGCGGGGCTGGGGCCGGTGTCACTGCCTGCCTTGATGGTCTGAGTGGCTGCGTTATCCGGTGACCGTCATGGCGTGAGGAGTGGAATGGAAAGGCCGCAACTGTGATTTCTGTCTATTGGAGGGGGCGAGAACGGCGGCTAGAATAATGGCCATCTTCTTCCCCCTCAATGACAGATAATCATGAGTGAAAGCAAGGCGTTATATCGGGTTCAGTTTATTTGCCACAGCGAGCGCTACGAAGTCTATGTGCGCGAAGTCAATCAGGGCCAGCTGTTCGGTTTTATCGAGATTGCCGACTTTGTCTGGGACAACCACACGGCGCTCATCGTCGATCCCAGTCACGAGAAGCTCAAGAGTGAATTTGCCGATGTGCGCCACACCCTGATCCCCATGCATCAGGTGCTGCGCATCGATCAGGTCAGAAAGCAGGGGGCGGCCCGCATCACGGATCTGGGCAGCAACGTCGCCTCCTTCCCCAGCCCCATCTACACCAAACGCCCCTGATCCCTTACTGCCATTGATGTCTCGTCGCCCTTTGCGACGAGACATCAACTCATCACAGATGTTGCCCGGTTCAGGGCTGTATCAACTCGCGACCCAGTTGCAGGATCCGCTGGCGGAACCAGTGGCGGGCCGAGCCGTCACCGGCCGGGCCGTACCAGACCAGACTGTGACTCACCTTGCCGTAATCGAACGGGGCCGGACGCATCACCAGATCCGGCTGACTGGCCATGCAGGCTGCCCAGCCACCGATGGCGGTGAGGATCAGGTCGGTTTGGGGTAGCAGGGCCGCTGCGCTGGAAAAGTCTGGCAGGGTGGCGCCAATCTGGCGGCGTCCCTGCTGCTGGGCCAGGCTCTGCTCGAAGAAGGGGTTGGCCAGCTCCTGATCCCGAATGGCGATATGGCGCCCGCTCAGGTAGGCATCGAGATCCCAGGGCTTGGCCAGCGCCGGGTGATCTTTGCGCAGCAGGCAGACCAGCTTCTCCTCCCGCAGGGTCTCCCACACCAGCCCCGGCTGACGGGGCAACGGCTGGCTCTGGTCATGGGGCAGGATCACGAAGTCGAGCTTGCCCGCCGCCAGCGCCTCCAGCCCCTGCTCATCCTTGTTCCAGATCTCCGGCACCATGCCCGGCACCTCTTTCATCAGCTGACCCAGAATGGGGCCCACCGGCCAGGTCATCACGCTCTCGCGCAATCCCAGTCGCAAGGTGCCCTGCCACTGCTGCGGGTTGAAGGCGTTCTGGCGGGTGAGACCGTTCAGCTCCCCCAGCAGCCGGTGCAGGGTCGGAGCCAGTCGCTCGGCCATGGGGGTGAGCAGTAGCTGGTTACCCTGGCGGTAGAGCAGTTGATCCCCCAGCAGATCCCGCAGCTGGTTGAGGGTTTTACTGACGGTGGAGGGGGTGGTACAGAGCCGCTCGGCGGTGCGGGTGACGCTTTGGTTGTCGAGCAGCAGGTGCAGGGTGACCAGATGGCGACCTCCCAGCCGAGAGAGTGCGATCAGATCCATAGTGGCTCCTGAAGATAAGCGGATGAAGATAAACAGGCTCGGAACCAGGAAGATTCAACGTGAGCCGCTGGCATTCTCTCACAGCCGGGGGAGGGTGAGCAGACCCATCAAGAGGTGACAGTGAACGCAACAGACAAAAAAAGCCCCGCGTGAGCGGGGCTGGTGCGTATTAGCCCTTGAGCACTGCGGCCATGGCGTCGGCCACATAGTCAACGTTGCGACTGTTGAGGCCCGCCACACACATGCGGCCGGAGCGCACCAGATAGACGGCGAACTCCTCGCGCAGGCGATCCACCTGCTCCGGCGTGAAGCCGGTGTAGCTGAACATGCCGCGCTGGTTGATGAAGTAGCTGAAATCGCGGCCCGGGACCTTGGCGCTCAGCACCTCGAACAGCTTCTGGCGCATCCCCTTGATGCGGGTGCGCATCTCGGTCACCTCCTCGACCCACATGGCGTGCAGCGCGGGCTGGCTCATCACCGCCGCAGTGATCTGGCCACCGTGGGTGGGGGGGCTGGAGTAGTTGCGACGCACGGTGGCCTTCATCTGCCCCAGTACCCGGCTCGCCTCTTCGGCATCTTTGCAGATCACCGACAGGCCGCCGCAGCGCTCGCCGTAGAAGGAGAGGTTCTTGGAAAACGAGTTGCTGACGAAGAAGCTGACCCCGGCGGCCACCATGGCGCGGATGGCGTAGGCATCCTCTTCCAGCCCGTCACCGAAGCCCTGATAGGCGATATCCATAAAGGGGATCAGGTTCTTCTCGACCACCAGCGTGATGACCTGATCCCACTGGGCGCGGGAGAGATCCACCCCGGTCGGATTGTGGCAGCAGGGGTGCAGCAGCACGATGCTCTTGGCTGGCAAGGTGTTCAGGCAGTCGAGCATGGCATCGAACTGCACGCCGCCGGTAGCCGCATCGTAGTAGGGGTAGTCGTGCACCTTGATGCCGGCACCCTCGAACATCGCCTTGTGGTTATCCCAGGTGGGATTGCTGACCCACACCTCGGAGGTTGGGAAGTAGCGCTTGAGCAGATCGGCGCCGATCTTGAGCGCGCCTGAGCCGCCGATGGTCTGGATGGTGGCGATACGTCCCGCCTTGATCGCTTCATGGTCGGCACCAAACAGCAGGTGCTGCACCGCGGTGCGGTAGTTGGCGGCACCCTCCATCGGCTGGTAGGGGCGCGGCGCCGGGGCGGCAGCGCGCTGGGCTTCGGCCTGCTGTACCGACGGCAGCAGCGGAATGCGGCCCTGCTCGTCGTAATAGAGGCCGATCCCCAGGTTCACCTTCTGCTCGCGGGTGTCTTTGTGGAAGGTCTCGACTAGCGTCAGGATGGGGTCGCCAGCATAGGCATCGACGTGTTCAAACATGGGGGATCCTTGAAATTGACTGTCCAGTAAAACCGGCGGTCAGCCGGGCTGGACATCATGGCGTAATCCCCATTACGCCTCAAGCAGTTCGCATGCCGGAGCGTATATGCAGACCGTGTTCAGTGCGCTGGAGCCTGCGGTGTAATGGAATTTGGATCCCAGAAACGGGAGTAAAGTGGGGCTCTTTGTTGTTTTTAGTAATAAAATGAACAAAAAATGACTTTTGAATCATGCAGCTAATAACTGGCATTTAATTGGCATGTCATGCTGTATGAAAAACACGCATAAAGATATTTAACTAGCCACATGCTATGCTGCTGGGCTAAATAACTTTGTTATCAATTTTGAGGTTGAGCCCTGGCCGCAATTGTCCGGTTTGGTGGTGACAGCCAGACCGGTTTCAATGACGCGACATACATCTTCAGACTCTCTTTCTCCCTTTCCCTTGAACTGGTTTGGTTTGGGGGGCTGGAACCTCTATTTTCTGGGCAAACTGGCGTTGCTGTGGGGGGGATATCTCAATTTTCACCCGCTGGCCAATTTGGTCTTTGCCGCGTTTCTGCTCTTTCCGCTCCCCTCGACGCTGATGCGGCGGGCACGGTCGTGGATCGCCCTGCCGGTAGGTGTCGGGCTCTTATATCACGACACCTGGCTGCCCGGTTTCGAGAGCATTGTCAGCCAGGGAGGACAGGTTTTCTCTTTTACGGCTGATTACTGGCTGGAGTTGCTCGAGCGCTTCATCAATTGGGAGATGGTCGGGGCTGGTTTTGTCATGCTGACGACCTACCTGTTTATGGCGCAGTGGTTACGGTTTACCCCCTGGGTGCTGGCCGCGCTGCTCTGGCTGTGGCTCTCCCCCCAGTTGTTGCGTGTCCTGCCAGAGGGGAGTGCTCCTGCATCCAGTGTGGCTGCCCAACCGGTTAACGGTCTTGTGGACAACGGGCAGGGGGCAGCGGAACTGGAACAGCAGCTTGGCCAGAGTGCTCCCCCCACCAGTGCCAACCTCAATGCCTATCTCAATGACTTCTATCAGGCAGAGCGTGGGCGCGAAACCCGCTTTCCGCAGCAGTTGCCGGCCAAGGCGACACCCTTTGACGTGCTCATCATTAACATCTGCTCCCTGGCCTGGAGCGATGTGGAGGCGAGCGGTCTGCAGGAGCATCCGGTGTGGCGGCGTTTCGACGTGATGTTCGACAGCTTTAACTCGGCCACCTCTTACAGCGGCCCGGCATCCATTCGTCTGCTGCGTGCCAGCTGTGGTCAGCCCAGTCATCAGGATCTCTATCTGGCCGCCCCCAAACAGTGCCTGTTAATGGATCAGTTGGCTCAATTGGGCTTCGAGAAACAGGTGGCACTGGATCACTCCGGCGCGTTTGGTAATTACCTCAAGGAGCTGAAAGAGCTGGTCTCGCTCGAGACGGAACCCATGAGCAGGAAAGACTTGCCACATGATTTGGCCTCTTTTGATGGTGAGCCCATCTATCGGGATGATGCCCTGTTTGCGCGCTGGTTGAATGAGCGAGGCCAGAGCCAGGCCATTCGCAATGCCACCTTCTTTAACCTGATTGCCCTGCACGATGGCAATCGTTATGCCAAAAATCGGCAGATTGCACCCTACAAGGCGAGGTTGAGAACCTTGCTGGATCAACTGGATCACTTCCTCTCTGAGCTGGATCGATCCGGGCGCAAGGTGATGGTGGTAGTGGTGCCGGAACATGGTGCGGCCCTCGCCGGTGATCGCATGCAAATGTCAGGTTTGCGCGATATTCCCAGCCCTGCCATTACCCGTATTCCAGTCGGAATTGCCTTTATCGGCACTCGTGCCCCCCATGAGCCAACCCGCCATATCACAGGAGAAAGCAGTTACCTCGCCATGTCCGAGCTGGTTGCAAAAACGCTGGGGAGTGATCTGTTTGATGCCCCGACCATCGATTGGGATGGTTTGCTGAACAACCTGCCTAAAACCCCAATGGTGTCGGAGAACCAGGGAACCGTGGTGGTGCATTATCAAGATGGCTATCACATCAAACTGGGACAGGGCGAGTGGGTTCCTTACCCCCAATAATCCGGAGTGCGGCATGACGATAGATGAGCAGGCAATCAAGCCGGTACCTTTTGAGGTTCCCGTGGAAGGGGATGGGGTTACTGATATCGAGCTGGTCCAGAGGGCGTTTGGTGTCAGCTTTCAGTATCACGACATCGCTCTGGAAGAGCATCTGGCCGATGTCCGGTCACGCTTTCCTCTGCTTGCCGAGCTTGATTTAAAGAGGAAAGCGGAGTGATCACCGTTGCACTGCAAGGGATAAGAGGGGGCGTGGGGACGACCTCTATCGTTGCCGGGTTGGCGTTGGCCGCCTGGCGGCAGGGCGCCAGGGTGCTGGCTGTCGATCTTTGCCCTGACAATCAATTGCCGCTCCATTTCGGGAGGCCTCACGATGAGGTGTGCGGCTGGGGCTTGCTGGCTGATCCGGCACACTCGTGGCGCACCGCCATTCATTGCTGGCGACCGGGTCTGGATCTGTTGGCGCAAGGCGGTGTGGCTGGGCCGCTATCTGTCGACTGGTTGTCTGTCGTGGAGGGTTACGATCTGGTGCTGCTGGATCTGCCTGCAGGCGTGACACCGGTGGCCGTTACCCGATTGCTCACCGTGGTCAATGCCGACGCCAATGCCCACACGCGGCTCTATCGCCATCTATTTGTTCCGCATGAGCAGGTGGTGGTGACCCAATTTACCAGTCGGCGTGCGTTGCAGCAGGATCTGCTCGACCTCTGGATGGAGGGGGGGATCCCGATGCTCTCCATCCGTCTGCACCGGGATGAGTCAATGGCGGAGGCGATGGCGGCCAAGTTACCGGTGGGTGAGTACGCCCCCGACAGCCTGATAGCTCATGAGCTGGATGCGCTGGCGCGCTGGTGTATCAACCACAGTAGTGCGTCTTCATGCTAGCTGCCTTGCTGACACCTGCCGCGCTCTGCTGGTTACGGCGCAGTTATCGGGAGTTGCGAGACGCGGGCTCATCCCGCTGGGCTGCCTCGTCAGTGACGCTGCTGCGGCTTTTGGCATGGATAGTGTTTCCCCTTGAGGGGGCGGCCTGGCAGCGCGTGCGTGCCAATAGAGATATCTTCTATCCGCATGTGACGCACACTCGTCCCGGCGATCCCCTGCGCTTGCTGTTACAGACGGTTTGGTTGCTGGTGCGCAGGCCTGAACCCAGGCCTCTCCACTGGCCGGCCTGGTGTCAGCGGGTATGGCAGAAAGGCACCTTGTGGCTGGAGGGGCAGCTGGCGCACTTCGAGCGCAGCCAGTTGCGGCAGTCACGCAATGCCGTGGCCGTTGCCAGATGGAAGAGCATATTGCTCTGTACCGTGGCGGGGCTGTTGAGTCTGATCTGTATTACCCAACCGTTTGATCTTTATGCCCAGCTGGTCTTTGTCCTCATGCTGGCCGTGATGGCATTCGTGCTGCGCGCCGTGCCGGGGCGCTATCCCATGCTGATGATGATGGTGCTCTCCCTGACCGTCTCATGCCGCTATATCTGGTGGCGCTATACCTCCACCCTGGACTGGCTTGATCCCATAAGCCTGTTCTGTGGTTTGTTACTGCTGGCGGCGGAGACCTATGCCTGGGTTGTCCTGATCCTGGGATACTGGCAGACCGCATGGCCACTCAATCGCCCACCGGTACCGATGCCCGCTGATATTGCCAGCTGGCCTTCGGTGGATCTGATGATCCCCACTTACAACGAGGATCTGGCCATCGTCAAAGGGACGGTTTATGCCTCGCTGGCGCTGGACTGGCCAAAGGACAAACTGACCATCTGGCTGCTCGATGATGGCGGGCGCGAGGAGTTCAGGCAGTTTGCCGAAGAGGTCGGGATCCGCTATGTGGCGCGAGCCACTCACGAGCATGCCAAGGCGGGCAATATCAACCATGCCCTCAAGCTGGCGAGTGGGGAACTGGTGGCCATTTTCGACTGCGATCACCTGCCAACCCGCTCCTTCTTGCAGATGACGGTGGGGTGGTTTTTCAAAGATCCCGCCCTGGGTCTGGTGCAGACACCCCACCACTTCTTCTCGGCCGATCCCTTTGAGCGCAACCTGCATCGTTTCCGCAAAATGCCTAATGAGGGCGCGCTCTTCTATGGGCTGGTGCAAGATGGCAACGATATGTGGGATGCCACTTTTTTCTGCGGCTCCTGTGCCGTCATCAAGCGCTCGGCACTGGATGAGATTGGCGGGCTGGCGGTCGAGACGGTGACCGAGGATGCCCACACCTCGTTGCGGTTGCATCGCCGGGGGTACACCTCCGCCTATATGCGGATACCACAGGCGGCAGGGCTTGCCACCGAGAGCCTGTCGGCCCATATCGGCCAGCGTATCCGCTGGGCGCGCGGCATGGTGCAGATCCTGCGGCTGGACAATCCGCTGTTTGGTAAAGGGATTAGCCTCGGGCAGCGGCTCTGCTACTTCAACGCCATGCTGCACTTTCTGTCCGGTGTTCCGCGGCTGATCTTTTTGACCGCTCCACTGGCCTTCCTGATCCTCCATGCCTATGTCATCTACGCCCCCGCGGCAGCGATCGCCCTCTACATGTTGCCACACCTGCTTCATAGCGCCCTGACCAACTCCCGGATCCAGGGCAAGGTGCGCCACTCCTTCTGGGGGGAGGTCTACGAGACCGTGCTGGCCTGGTATATCGCGCGGCCCACCACGGTGGCCCTGTTCGCGCCGCACAAAGGCAAATTCAACGTGACCGCCAAGGGGGGATTGACGGAGGAGGTCTATCTCGATCTGGAGGTATCGCGTCCCTATCTGATCCTGGTGCTGCTCAATATCTGCGGTCTGGGATTCGGCATCTGGCGGATTCTGGTCGGGCCGTCCGATGAGATCCCGACCCTGATCCTCAGCATGTTGTGGGCCCTCTACAACATGACCATTCTGGGTGGCGCATTGGCCGTTGCCTTCGAATCACGGCAGGTGCGCAGCAATCCCCGGGTGGAGATGGCGATGCCTGCCGCCATCAAGCTGGCCAATGGGCATCTTTATCCCTGCACCCTCAGTGACTACTCGAACGGTGGTGTCGGGGTGCGCCTCGATACCAGCTTGCCGCTGACGGGCAAGGAGCGGGTCTGGCTGTTGTTGCGCTATGGTCGCCGGGAGGCCGCATTTCCTGCGCGGGTGCAACGGGTATTTGGCAGCCGCCTCGGTCTGGAGCTGGAGCCAATGGACAAAGCGCAACATATTGCCTTTATCCAGTGCACCTTTGCCCGCGCCGATACCTGGTCCCTGTGGCAAAAACGGTTGGGCAGCGATCGCCCGATACACAGTTTTTTCCAGATAGTTCAGCTGGGTTGGGGGGCTTACTGGCGTCTGCTGCGCTCCACACCACTGGCGCCATTCTGCATTCTCAGTGAGAAGCTGGTGTTCTGGCTGCTCTCTTTTGTTCCACGTCGTGTCTCGCCGGATTATCGGTCCGGGAGAGCGACAGCACAGACAGTAAAAGCATGATGAAACCAAAACCTTACCTGCTTGCATTGATACTGGCGGCTCCCGCGGTATCGGCGACTGAGATGACGGGGCCGCAGCCTGCGGTGGAGGCACCGGTACGCACTCGTTCCATGACGCTGGAGCAGATGGCTGCACAGCCGGGTACGCTCGCGCTGCGCGGCAACGCACCTGATGGCGTCGCGGATTTCACCGTGCGGCGTGACGAGGTGGTGACTCAGGCCACGCTGGATCTGGACTTCACCCCTTCGCCTTCCCTGTTGCCGCTGATCTCCCAGCTCAAGGTCTATCTCAATGACGAGCTGATGGGCGTGCAGCCCTTTGTGGACAAGCAGATGGGGCAGCGAAGCTATGCCTCTATGGTGCTTGATCCCCGTTACGCCAAAGATTTCAACCGGCTCAAACTGAACTTCATCGGTCACTATCAGAAGGTCTGTGAAAACCCGGCCAGCGATACCCTGTGGCTCAATGTCAATCGGGATACCCGGCTCAATCTGCAGTTGCAGACCCTGCCGGTGCGCAATGAGCTCTCCTTCTTCCCGATGCCGTTTCTCGACACCCGCGATGATGCGCAGCTGGTGTTGCCCATGGTCTTTGCCGGGGCGGTTTCGCTGGAGCAGCAACAGGCCGCGGCCGTTCTCGCCTCCTGGTTCGGGGCCAAGGCCAAATGGCGAGGGCAGCATTTCCCCGTGCTGATAAACGAGACGCCAAAGCGTAATGCCATCGTTTTTGCGACCAACGAGACTCGGCCTGATTTTCTGAGTGACTACCCCAAGGTGACGGGGCCCACCATCGACATGGTGAGTTCCCCTGATAACCCTTATGTGAAGTTGTTGCTGATATTGGGGCGCAATCAGGATGATTTGCTGCTTGCCAGCAAGGGGATCGCTCAGGGGAATGTGCTGCTGCGCGGTCAGAGCGTCCGGGTTGAGGAGCTCAAGCCTCTGGCGCCAAGAGTGCCCTATGACGCACCCAACTGGGTCAGACTGGATCGTCCGGTACGGTTTGCCGAGTTGCTCGACTATCCGGGTCAGTTGCAAGCCAGCGGGCGAGCCATCTGGCCGCTGGATATCACCGTCAAATTGCCACCCGATCTCTATCAGCCGGGGGCGAACGGGATCAAGCTGCAGCTGGATTATCACTACACCTCGCCGGTTTTGCATGACGGCTCCCGGCTGGACGTGAAGGTGAACGATCAGTTGATGAAGTCGTATGCCCTGGAGCCCGACGCGATCAAGGGCAAGCAGTTGCTGACGCTCCCCCTCTGGTTGACCGGCGATGATGAGTCCAGAGCATTGCGGATGCCCGGGCTCAAGAGCGGGCAACCCAATCGTCTCAGTTTCGCCTTCCAATATGGTCAGCAGTTTATGGGCGGGCACGAGGATGGGCGCTGCGATCTGCTGTTGCCACCGGCTCATCAGGTTCGGATTGATGAGAACTCGACCCTCGACTTTACCGGCTACCGTCATCTTATTGAGATGCCCAACCTCAAAGCCTTCTCCGGTGCGGCTTTCCCCTTCAGCAAGCTGGCTGATCTATCTGAAACCCAGATAGTTATGCCGGTTAAACCATCTCCTGATCAGATAACGACTCTGCTCGACACCCTGGGGGCGATCGGTGCGGAAACCGGTTATCCGGCCCTGGCGGTGACCCTGGCCAATGACTGGCAGCAGGTGCGGGATGCCGACCTTGATACCTTGCTGATCGGCGCGCTGCCCGCCGAGTTCCGCCACGATGCCGAACCGGATGCGCTGCTCGCTTCGCTGCAGAGTTGGGTGAATCAGCCAAGGCGCGAGTTCAGCGCGGTTGAGCACTCGTCGGCCAACGACCGTCAGCCAGAGGCCCGGGTCGGGATCAGCGGGAATGATGCGATAGCCGTGGTGCTTGGTCTGCAATCCCCCGTTCACCCGCAGCGCAGTGTGGTGGCTCTGCTGGCCGATGGTCACGCCGGTACCCGATTGCTGAACGAGACAATGCAAGCTCCTTCGCTGCGGGCTCAGGTCGAAGGCTCGGTGGCAATTATCCGGGAGGCCGGGGTCACTGCGCTGGATGTCGGCGATCGCTACGAGGTGGGCTATCTCCCTTGGTGGGAGCGCGTGTGGCATCTGCTGGCCAACCATCCGGTGCGGTTGGCCGGTATCACTCTGCTCAGCATGTTGCTGCTGGGATGGGGTCTCAGGTTGCTGCTGGCCGGGCTCAGCCGTCGTCGTTTGAAGGAAGAGTAAGAGATGAGAAAGATGATCCGACAGATCGCGGTAGTGCTGCTCTGGTGTGCCAGCGCACTCCCGGCACGAGCCGCGTGTGACTGGCCCGAGTGGCAGCAGTTCAAGCGGGATTACATGACTGCCGAGGGACGGGTGGTTGACCCGTCAGATGCGCGTCGCATCACCACTTCGGAAGGGCAGAGCTATGCGCTCTTTTTCGCGCTGGTCAATGATGATCGGGAGACGTTCGAGCAGGTGCTGAACTGGACTGAACGCGAGTTGGCAAAAGGTGATCTGACCGGTTTCCTGCCCGCATGGTTGTGGGGACAGCAGGGAGAGAAGTGGGGTGTGCTGGATGCCAATAGCGCGGCAGATTCGGATCTCTGGATCGCCTACAGCCTGCTGGAGGCCGGGCGTTTGTGGCAGAACCACAGCTATGAATCCATCGGCACCATGTTGCTGCGTCGCATCGCCCGGGAAGAGGTGGCACGAGTGCCGGGCTTGGGGCCGGTGCTGCTGCCGGGGCCCAAAGGATTTGTGGCGGAGAACCGCTGGACGATCAACCCCGCCTATGTGCCACCCCAGTTGCTGGCTCGCGTCGCCGGGTTGCAGGGGCCGTGGCAAGAGATGCACAAGCAGTGGCCCGCCATCTTGATGGCCAGTGCACCCAAAGGGTTTGCCCCTGACTGGGTCGACTGGCAGCAACCGACAGGCTGGGTGAGCAACGAAAAACATGGGGCCCGTGGCAGCTATGATGCGATCCGGGTCTATCTCTGGCTCGGTATGCTCAGCGCTGACGATCCGGCGAGACAGCAACTGGTGGCCCACTTTGCTCCCATGCAGGCCTATATCAATCGTACCGGCCAGGTTCCGGAGCGTATCGATACCGCCACCGGCAAGGTTGAGGGAAGTGGTGCAGGCGGTTTTGCCGCGGCCCTGCTCCCTCTGATGCAAGGGGAGCCCGCTCTTGATGGGCTGCGTGCGCAAGTTCGCCAGCGCGGCTGGGATGCCCATGCCTACTATGGCAGCGTGTTGACGCTGTTTGGGTCTGGTTGGGATCAGCAGCGCTATCGTTTTGCGGCAAATGGCAATCTGATCCCCCGCTGGAGCGAGCAATGTCATCAACCAGAGTGACATCCCTCTGCCTGGCGCTCGGGTTGCTGATGGCTGGCAACACCTACTCTGCGGTGGAGCCGGTCAGCTGGCTGCTGGAGCAGGTGCGTGTCGGGGAGGCGACCCATAACGAGGCGCTGATCAGCAATTCGCTCTACTCCCTCTCTCTGGTTGAGCCGAACCACCCCGAGCTGCTGGCGGCCAGGGCCCGTCAGGCACTGCGCCTCGGGAAGCAGGGGGATGCCCGACAGGCGCTGGCACAACTGGCCAGTGTGGCGCCGGATTCGAGTCAGTACCGACAGATCATGGCTGCACTGGCGCTCGATGCGCCTGCGCTGCGGCAACAGTTGCAGCAGGCTCGCGTGCTTGCCAGCGCAGGGCGTTTGCAAGAAGCGCAAGGGGAATACCGGAAACTGTTTGGCCAAGATGGGCCACCGACACTGGATCTGGCGGTGGAGTATGCGCTGCTTGAGGCCCGTATGCCCGCTACACGTCAGACCGCGATGGTGACGTTGCTGGATCTTGAGAAACGCTATCCCGGCCATGCGGCGTTGCGGGTCGGTCTGGTGAGCAACCTGCTGCAGGATGGTCGCCAGCAAGAGGCCACGGCACTGTTGAAGCGCATGGCGCTTCATCCTGATAGCCGTGATGCTGCCGCCTCCCTCTGGCTCGCCTCGATCCGCGATATGCCGGTTGGCACCGCGAGCATGGATGCCTTGCGGCAATTCATCGTGACCTTTGGTGCTGACAGTGGTGTGGATGAGGCGCTGGCACTGCTTGATACCCAGGAGCAGCAGTGGGCATCTCCGGCCTTTCGCCAGCGTCAGCAGGTCCTGGCGCGCAGCCAGACAGGCAAGGCTTCGATAGGGGAAATCAAGGCCGCACTGGCGGCTAATCCAGATGCTCAGGGGTTGAGAGGGGCACTGGCTGAAGCCTACTCACGGGATAACCGGCGAGCGGAAGCGGTCGCCCTGCTGGAGCAGTTGTTACGGCAGCCTGACGTAGCCGGGCGAGCAAAGTGGGAAAGTCTGCTGGCGACCAACCGTTACTGGTTACAGCTGGATCGCGCTGACAAGGCGGCGAGCGCGAGGCAGTGGGACGAGGCGGTCAGCCTGTACCGGCAAGCAACCCGGCTAGATCCGCAGGAGGCCGAGGGGTGGCTTGGGCTGGGGGATGCAGAGCACGCTCGGCAGCAGGATAAAGAGGCGGAGCTGGCCTATCGCAAGGTACTTGCCTTCGCTCCCGGCAACGAGCGGGCGCTGGGGCGTCTATTTGATCTTTATGTGAAGCAGGACCCGGCCAAAGCAGTGGCGCTGGGCAAACAGAGTCGCTCTCCTCGCTTGCAGGCACAAGCTGCGCAGCTCAAGGCAACGCAGTTGGAGGAGGAGGCCGATATGCTTGCTCTGGCGGGCAAGTGGCCGCAGGCAGTCGCTCGCCGTCAGGAGGCATTGCGCTTGCGGCCTGATGATGTCTGGTTGGCTTACCGGTTGGCTGGGGATATGACGCATGTCGATGGCGCTGCCGCGGGTGAGCATCTGCTGCGGCAACGTCTTGCGGCCACGCCTCGAGATCTCTCATTGCGTTATGCCACCGCACTCTTTCTTTCCGGACAGGGCAACCTGGCGCAAGCGCGCTCTTTGCTGGCCGAAGAGCCCGCAGCCCGCTGGACCGAAGATATGAGTGAGCTGGGTAGTCGACTTGCTCGCCGGGAACTGGTTGCACACGCTACCCGACTGCGTGAGCAGGGCGATGAAGTCGCAGCCGAGCGGTTGCTGCAACCCCTGCTGCCTGACGAGGATATTGCATTGCTGTTGGCGCAATGGGCGGCGGTTCGCAGTGACACGGTACGCGCAGCGCAGCTCTACCAAGGTATTCTGGCCGAACATCCGCAGCATCCCGATGCGCGCCTTGGTATGGCCGAGATCGCGTTGGCCAGAGGGGATCGCCAAGCTGCTTATCAGTGGCTGCCTGTGTGGCCCGATAACCCATCGCCAGATAAGGTGAATCTCTATCGTCAGGCCGCCAATCTTTACCAGCAGCTGGGGGAGCCTGACCTTGCACAGGAGATTTTTGCCACCTATACCCCGCTGGTGTCCGGACTGCCCTCCTCTCAAGAGACCACCCTGTTTTGGCGCGACGCAGCACGCCAGCGTTTTGCCAGCGGAGACAACGAGGGGGCCCTGGCACTGGATAGAAAGGCCCTGCTGGCCAGCGGCATTATCCCCCGGGAGGATATATCCGATGGAGAGCTGAGCGAGCAGGCGCGTAGCCAGCGTGATGACGATTGGCTGCTCTCCGGCCTACGCAGCGATCTTGATCGGCACTATCGTCAGGAGCAGACCACCTTCTCGTTTGACAGTGACTACTGGGGCTCCAGTGGTACGCCGGGCGTGTCCAATCTTCGTGCCCTTACCCAGATGTTGCAGCTGGATATGCCTTTGGCAGGCGGAACCTGGTTCAACCGACTCGAGCTGGTCGAGATGGATGCGGGCTCCTTGCCTGACGCTCCCTATCAGGAGCGGTTTGGCTCCTGCGCCGAGGTAGATTGCAGCGGTATGGAGCGGCAGCGCCAGCGGGGGACGACGGTGGCTGCTGGTTGGCATGATGATCGCTGGTCGTTTGATCTGGGGACAACACCGCTCGGGTTCGAGGTGGTGGACTGGGTCGGCGGGGCGAGCGTGAAAGGGGATTGGCAGCGTGTAGGGTGGAGTGCGACGTTATCACGACGCCCAATCAATAGCTCTCTGCTCTCCTATGCCGGTGCAAGCGACCCAGGCAGCGGGTTGATTTGGGGCGGGGTGCGTGCCAATGGGGTTCGTCTGGACTTGAGCCACGACCTGGGCGGTAATACCGGTTTTTGGGGAAGCGTTCAGCAGCATCTCCTGACAGGAAAAAATGTGCCTGACAACTGGCTCACCCGGCTGATGGGCGGCAGTTATTACAAGCTGGTCAACGAGGAGCAGCGCCGGGTCAGTGTCGGACTGAGCTCCATGTGGTGGCACTATCAGCAGGATCTGAGTGGTTACACCCTGGGGCAAGGGGGGTATTACAGTCCCCAGCGTTACCTCTCGCTGGCGCTCCCGGTCAGTTATCGGCAACGGGTGCAGGATTGGTCCTGGGAACTGGGTGGGTCGGCCTCCTGGTCGAAGGCCAGAACCGATGACAGTCGCCGCTATCCTCTGCCCGGTCTGTTGCCGGATGGTTTGCCGGATCAGGATGCCACCGTGGCCGGTGGCAGCAGCAGTGGCATGGGTTACACCCTCAACGCGCTGGTCGAGCACCGGCTGACCGATCACTGGCGCATCGGCGGCCGGATCGATATCCAGCAGGCGGATGACTATGCCCCCAGTCATGCCACCCTGTTTTTGCGCTACACCTTCAAGCCGTGGCGGGGGGATCTCGATATGCCACCGCTGCCCCTGACCCCGTACGGGGAGTTTGATTGACGAGACGCCCGGCTTGCTGCCGGGCGTCTTTGCATTGTACTACTTCAAATAGGATCGCAGGACGTTGACCACCTGATCCAGATCCTCCAGCCGCTCGGCAGGGGTGGCATCGGCGGCGCCGAGATGCTCGCGCATATGCCCCTCCAGCACCTCCAGCATCAGGCCGTTGACGGCGCCGCGGATGGCGGCGATCTGCTGCAAAATGGCGGCGCAGTCGCTCTCCTGCTCCAGTGCGCTCTCCAGCGCCCCGGCCTGTCCCTTGATGCGGCGCACTCGTGCCAGCAGCTTTTTCTTGTTGTGAATGGTGTGGGACATGGCGGATCCTCTCGATCAATAAAACTATACTGGGGTATAGTATATTGCATCATCGCTCCCAGGAGAAATCCATGTCATCCCTCGCTCAATCACACTGCCATCACCCCGTCATCCACGAGGGCAATCCACTGGCCGAACAGAAGACCCGCTGGGCCGTATTGCTAACCATCATCATGATGGTGGCGGAGATCGGCGGCGGCTGGTTCTACAACTCCATGGCACTGCTGGCTGATGGCTGGCACATGAGCTCCCACGCGCTGGCGCTCGGTCTCTCGGTGCTGGCCTATCGCGCCGCTCGCCACTTTGCTCGCGACCACAGATTCAGCTTCGGCACCTGGAAGATCGAGGTGCTGGGTGGCTTCACCAGCGCTCTGCTGCTGGTGGGGGTGGCCGGGTTGATGCTGTTCGAGTCGGTATTCCGGCTGCTGGACCCCAGCCCGATCCACTATCAACAGGCGATCGCCATCGCGCTGGTGGGGCTGCTGGTGAACCTCGCCTGTGCCTGGTTGCTTAAGGATGATCACGGCCATCACCACCATCACCACGGCCATGGGCATGGGCATGGCCACCATGATGATCATCACGACCACGATCACTCGCACGATCATCACCACGGTCATCAGGATCTCAACCTGCGTGCCGCCTACATCCACGTGCTGGCGGATGCGGCCACTTCCGTGCTGGCAATTCTGGCGCTGGTAGGGGGCATGTTGTGGGGGGCCGACTGGCTCGATCCGCTGATGGGCATAGTGGGTGCCGGGCTGGTGGCGGTATGGGCCTGGGGGCTGCTGCGGGACTCCGGTCGGGTGTTGCTGGACGCGGAGATGGATGCCCCGCTGGTGACGGAGATCCGCGAGGTGATAGCCGACTTGCCGGATGCCGAGATCCGCGATCTGCACGTCTGGCGGGTGGGGCAGCAGCAGTATGCTTGCGTGATCTCTTTGCTGATGGTCAATCCGCTACCAGCGCAACAGATCCGCGAACGGCTGGCGATCCATGAAGAACTGGTACATGTGACCATCGAGATTGCCACCGAATAGCCATATGTTCTGGCGCGCCATGGCAAGAGCGCTCGCAATTGACACAATTGTGCTCATCATGCGGCGTAAATGGCATGGTGTGGCTTCAGTGAGGCGTGCGACAGGCTTGTGCCATCCCCATGAACTGGATGGCACAAGTATCACTGGCGTGTTGAGGTCTATTGAGAATTGATTGTTAGGCTCAGCGTTCGAAGAAGCGGTAGAGGTGTTCGACCTGGATCGGGCAGTCGGCCACCAGATGCACATGTTCGCGTGCCTGACTGACCGTGCCGAAACTGACCGGGCAACCAAGGGTATCGGTCATTTCATAGCGGGTGCCATCCTGGCCTCTGAACTCGATGAGCCAGCCTGAAATAGCGATGTCATGGATAAGTTCAGCTTCCATGAGGAGCTGTTGCTGATAGAGCTTACGAAGTTCACTGACTGTCATGATGCTCTCCTTTCCTTTGGGGAATATCCACCTCCAGTCTATGCCTGCCCTCTATGTGCGGCAACGGGATCATCCACGCAGGCACTCCCAGGCCCAGCGGATGCGAATAAAGGTCTCGGTATCCCCGCCGCGATCCGGATGGTGCTGCAGCGCCAGCTCCCGCCAGCGGCGGCGGATCGCCTCCTGACTTGCCCCTTCCGTCAGCTCGAACAGTGCCAGCGCTTCCTCTTTGTGTCCCTCCCCGTCATAGGCACGCCAGAAGCGGTTGAGCAGGGCTTCCACCTCTGCCCGGTCGGTCTGCCAAAACACCTGCCAGTCGAGATAGTAGCTGCGCAGATTTTCGCCAAGGGCAAAGGCGTGGTTGGCATCCAGGGTCTCGGCCAGCGGTTCGAGCCGGATATCCAGGGTGCTGATCACCAGCCACCACCCCTCGTGCCAGAGTTCCGCCTGCAACTGGTAGAGGGCGTTCATTATCAGGAAGTTGACCCGAAACAGCTGCAGCTGCTCATCGTCGGCCAGCATCGGAATCGCCCCCTGCTGGCGCAGGGCGGACATCAGCTCGTGCACCTTGTAGCTGCCCGCCGCCTGTTGCAGCAGGGCCAGCAGGGGGGCGATCAGCGGATTGTGATGGGGGATTGAGTCACTCATGGGGTAGCCATCCTGCACCAAGGCAACGACGCCACAGCTGCTTGCCCGAAGGGGAGGAAACACACATGCAAACCTCGTTACGAAACAGTGGTCGTGGGGGGAGACGGGTTTGGCCAGAGTGACATTGGTCGCCACGGGGAGCAAGCAGATCGCAGTGCCAGAGGCTGGAGATGAGGGCCGCCACCGCAGCGGCCTCGGGGCCGGATTAGATGGGGCTCTCCTTGTGGAGCTCGCCGACACAGTCGGCCAGCGCCAGTACCAGTGCGGAGCGCACCATCTGATCGAGCCGGTTGAGCTGCATCTGGTAGAAGGCCCAATCCTCTTCGCTGGCGGGGGGCTCCAGCTTCATCATGCCGCCCTGATTGACCCCGTGCAGGCGGTTGAGCAGGTCGCGGATCGGCTTGTCGCTGAAGCGGTAATCCTTGGGGTCGCGCACCAGAAAGTCGCGGATCTTGATATAGGCTTCGATATCCTGATAGCGCTCGAGGGAGATGAGGCCGAGGGCGAAGATGAGCTTGAGGCGCACCTCCAGCTGGCCGAGGGGGCCGCTCTGGTTGAGCAGGGGTTCGATGGCGTATTTGACGGCATACTCCTCCTGACGGAACGCGCGTCGCATCAGGGAGTCGACCGCCTCTTCCAGGATGGTCACGGCTTCGAGAAAGAAGCCGCGGGGGCCATCCTGCTCGTTCAGTCGTTCCAGTACTTCATCTTCCTGGTGTGTGGTCATAGGTGTATAGGGTCCAGCTGACAGGGAGAGAGTGGGCCTCTCTCCCGGTTTTTATCATATGGGGCACATTCCCTTGCCATTCAAGCGCTTGGCGCGCTATCAGTGGTGGCTGAATGCGCCGCAAGCAGGGTTATTACAGGGTTTCGTAACGGGCGACGATGGCGCGAACCACCTCGCTCTCTTCATCCAGTCCGGTGACACGGGCCAGCGCTTTGGCCGGGCCCAGCTCCGCCAGCAGGGCTTGCAACTCCACCGCCTGCGGGTCATCGGCATTGCGATAGTGGAGCGCTGCAGCGATCCCCTCCTGCAACTGCTCGTTTGGCAGGCCGTACTCCAGGGTGCCGAGCAGCGGCTTCACCAGTCGATCCCCCGCCGCCAGCTTGCGCAGCGGCTGACGACCGACCCGGTCAATCTCGTCCACCAGATAGGGGTTGGCGAAGCGGGCCAGGATCTTCTCGATGTAGGCGGCATGCAGGCGCGGGTCGAAGCCGTAGCGTTTCACCAGCACGGCACCGCTCTCCTCCATGGCGCGGCGCACCTTGCTGCGGATCACCGGATCTTCGATTGCCTCGCGCACTGTGCGGTAGCCCCGCAGCTTGCCGAGGTAGGCGGTGACGATGTGGCCGGTGTTGAGGGTGAACAGCTTGCGCTCGACGAAGGCCATCAGGTTGTCGGTGGGCTCCATACCCGCCACCTGGGGCAGCTCCCCCTTGAACTGGGTCTGGTCGACGATCCACTCGCTGAAGCTCTCGACCGTCACTTCCAGCGGGTCATCGTTGGCAGCCGCGGCGGGCGGTACGATGCGATCCACCGCCGAGTCGACGAAGCCGATGCAGGATTCGAGCGTGGCATGATACGCGACTGGCAGGTACTTGAGTACCTCCTGCTTGAGGTGGCTGGTGCCGCGCACCATGTTTTCGCAGGCGATGACGTTGAGGGGGGTCAGGTTGCCAGCATCGAAGCGGGCCTGCAGCCCCTTGGCCAGGGTGCTGGCAATCTTGTCCAGAATGTTGGGGCCGACGGCGGTGGTGACCAGATCGGCGGTGATGATGCGGGCGATCACCTCGTGACCGGCGGAGCTGACCGCTGCCACGTTGCGCACCACGTCCAGCTTCTGATCTGCCCCCACCACATGAACCTTGTACTCCTGACGGTGGTTGAGCTGATCGATAAGAGTGTCGTTGACGTCGGCGAAGGTGACCTGATGGCTGGCATCTGCCAGCAGTTTTCCGATAAAGCCGCGACCGATGTTACCAGCACCAAAATGCAATGTTTTCATGATATTAACCTCTTGAACCAAAGACGATGAAAGATGATTACGCAGCCTGTTCGGCACCCAGCAGATCCAGGAAAGCCTGGGGGTCCGTGGTGCTGGCCAGCCGGTCGATGAGACCGGGTTCATCCAGTGCATTGGTCAGGCGGGTTATCACCTGCATGTGTTCGTCGTTGCGGGCGGCGATGCCGATCACCAGTCGCGCCACCTCATCAGCCGCCTCGCCAAAGGCGACCCCGGCCGGGTACTGGCAGATGACGATGCCGGTACGCTTCACAAACTCCTTGGCGGCGATGGTGCCGTGGGGCACGGCGATAGATTCGCCGAGGTAGGTGGAGACCAGCTGTTCACGCTCCAGCATGGCGTTGACATAGTCGGGCGCCACGTAACCGCGCTCTGCCAGCAGTCTGCCTGCGGTCAGGATGGCGGCCTCCTTGTTGTCCGCTTTCAGCCCCAGATGCACGTCATGACGGCTCAGGGTAAAGACTTCGGCCGCTTGCGGTTCGTAGCTGTCGTCGTTGGCCGCCACCAGCAGTTGCGGGTTGGCGACATCATCGTTGGCGGCCTGAGTCAGGCTTTGAACCAGCTCCTGATAGAGGCCGTTGTCGAGGAAGTTGGTCAGGGAAATATGGTGAGCATTCGGCGCATGGCGACGGGCCCGCTCGGTCAGATCCTTGTGGGTAATGACCCAATCCACCTGATCGTCGAGCTGATCGATGGCGCGGTTGGTGACGCTGATGTCGAGCCCGGCGGCCTGTACCCGCTTGCGCAGCATGCCGGCGCCCATGGCGCTGGAGCCCATCCCCGCATCGCAGGCGACCACGATATTGCGCACCGCCATCAGTTCGCCGCCCGGCTTCTTGGCCGCTGCGGTTTCGGGCTTGCCGCCCTTCATGGCTTTCATCTTACGAGTGGCTTCACCGAGGGCATCGGCCTCGTCGGCTTCCGGCTGCTGGGCGCGGACGAACACGGCGGCGACCAGGAAAGAGACAAGAGTAGCGCTGATGATGGAGAGGGCGACCCCGATCAGGGAGGCCTTCGGTGTCATCAACAGCACGGCGAAGATGGAGCCCGGCGACGCGGGGGAGACCAGACCGGCGTTGAACAGCGTCAGGGTAAAGACCCCGGTCATGCCACCGGCGATCACCGCCAGAATGAGGCGCGGGTTCATCAGCACATACGGGAAGTAGATCTCGTGGATGCCGCCGAAGAAGTGAATGATGGAGGCGCCAGCCGCGGACTGCTTGGCCGCACCACGACCGAACACCATGTAGGCCAGCAGCACGCCCATGCCCGGGCCCGGGTTCGCTTCTATCAGGAAGAAGATGGAGCTGCCGTGCTCGGTCGCCTGCTGGATCCCCAGCGGCGAGAAGATGCCGTGGTTGATGGCGTTGTTGAGGAACAGGATCTTGGCCGGTTCGACGAAGATGGAGGTGAGCGGCAGCATGTGGTTTTCCACCAGGAAGCCGACACCACCGGCCAGCAGGCCGGAGAGCACCTTGACGAAGGGGCCAATCACGAAGAAGGCGAGGATCGCCAGCAGCATGCCGATAAGGCCGGCGGAGAAGTTGTTGACCAGCATCTCGAAGCCGCTCTTGACGCGACCGTCCATCGCCTTGTCGAAGCGCTTGATGGCCCAACCACCGAGCGGGCCGACCATCATAGCGCCCATGAACATCGGGATGTCGGTGCCCACGATGACGCCCATGGTGGTAATGGCACCGACCACGCCGCCGCGCTCACCGCCCATCAGCTTGCCGCCGGTGTAGCCAATCAGCAGCGGCAGCAGGTAGGTGATCATGGGGCCGACCAGCTTGGCCAAGGTTTCGCTTGGCAGCCAGCCGGTGGGGATAAAGAGGGCAGTAATAAAGCCCCAGGCGATAAAGGCGCCTATGTTGGGCATGACCATATTGGACAGGAAGCGTCCAAAATTCTGTATCTTGACTTTGGTATCCGGTGATAACATGTCGGGACCCCGTTTTAAGCCTGTTTGATTAAAAGTGGTAGTCGGGATGGCCGGTTTTGCCGAACCGCCATCCCGGTCGTCTAAGCAACTTCAATCTACCAGCTTGCGATCAAATTAGGCTGAAAACGGGGTGTCTTGTGATCTACCTCTCAGATACCACGCTATACCCCCTCCACAACCAGTGACCAAGATCACATTAGAGTGCTGTAATTAGGCTACATTTCGCTCTTCTCTGTTTTGAATGACCGTTTTTTGTGACTCAGATCACCAAGGTTGCTTTGTGGTGTCTTTGCATAAAGGTGATCTGCGTCACAAATTCGGTTTTTGTATTCGAATGGGGCAAATCACTCAATAACTCATCAGTGGGTAGTGACGATGGATCTATCGAAATATCCAGCTAATTACCAATGAATCAATAAATTTGTAACCCGCTTTCAGTTTTTACAGTTGGTGATGAGGGCTCTTTTGCGGCTGATTGATGGGGATGGTGCAAACATGCAGGATGTTATGGCGCGGCTGACGTTTGGGGGGGCTTGCCGCTCAGGGCTGACAGCAGATAAAAACAAACCGCCAGCAGGCGGTTTGTCGGTTTTGGCGCTGTGGCCCTTGTCGGGCATTGCCGCTTAGTAGAAGCCGGCATCCTCGGGGGAAGGGCGGGTCTTGAAGCGGCGATGGAGCCACATGTACTGCTCCGGCGCCTTGCGCACGGCGGCTTCAATCTCTCGGTTGGCGCGGGCGGCATCGACCATGTCGTCACCGCTGGGGTAGTCGGCGAGCGGCGCGCCGATATGCAGGGTGTAACCCTCGCTGGTGCGGATGTTGTAGCAGGGCAGGGTGACGGTGTTCTTCACCCGCGCCAGGGTGGCGGTGCCGGTGATGGTGGCCGCCTGCTCCACCGCGAAGTAGGGCACGAACACGCTGGCGTGGGAGCCGTAGTCGTGATCCGGCGCGTACCAGAGGGCGTCGCCGTTGCGCAGCGCCTTGATCATCCCCTTCACATCCATCCGGTCCACCAGATATTTGTTGGAGGCGCAGCGACCGTGGTACTGGGCATACTCCAGCACCGGGTTGGTGTTGGGGCGATAGACCCCCACGCCGGGGCGCACCAGACCGAAACAGCGAGCGTTGAGCTCCAGGGTCAGGAAGTGGCAGGAGAGCAGCAGCATGCCCTGACCTTTTTCCATGGCGGCGATGACATGCTCTTCCCCTTCCACCTTCATCAGGTTGCGCATCCGCCAGTCTGGCCAGAACCAGGCGATACCCACCTCGAACACGGCGCAGCCCACGCTCTCGAAGTTTGCCTTAAGCAGTTTCTCCCGCTCATCCCGGCTCAGCTCGGGCATCGCCAGTTCCAGATTGCGACGGGCAATCTTCACCCGGGATTTCAGCACTTTAGCGGCGAGATGACCGAGCTGACGGCCCAGCCACATCTGGCTGCGCCACGGCAGCAGAGTCAGCAGCCAGAGCAGGGCAAGGCCGAACCAGCTGGCCCAGTAACGGGGATGAAACAGGCGGGGCTCCAGGCGGGGAGCGTTGTCATGGGCCATGGC
>NZ_JRGK01000060.1 GCF_000764645.1 Aeromonas finlandensis | reverse complement strand
TGCTGCCTGTTTCCCCCTGTTTAAGCCTCCTTCATCAATCATTTACCTCAAAATGTCGAAAAATCGGCAAATTTATTTTTGTGACCATGATCGGCAATCCAGGTCAATAATCCGCCGTCACCCCCTAAAAATGATGAATTAAACAGCAAGTTAAAACAAATGATTAACAGGTCGGTCACTTTTATGTATTCTGCTGTCACTGGTCTGATTTCTTACCTCCTACCAGATCCATAGAATCACGCCAGAATTGATTGGGAAGAAGCTGAAATAAAAACGGATTTTGTCGAGGTATGCACTGAACGTGCAGCCAATATCGGCAAAAAAATCTGCCTACAAGAGAGAACAACATGACGACAACTATTTTCAAGAAGAGCCTGATTGCCGCCACCATCGCGCTGGCCACCGGTCAAGTCCATGCTGCGGCATTCCAGTTGAACGAGCACTCAGCCTCCGGTCTGGGTCGCGCCTATGCAGGTGAAGCGGCCATCGCCGACAACGCCTCCGTGCTGGCCCGTAACCCGGCAGCCATGACCACCTTCGACAAGATGGCGGTCTCCGTCTCCGGTACCTATATCAAACCGGATGTGGATGTTGAGGGCACAGTTCCGTTTCGCAAAGTAAATGCCAGCCAAGATAGCATTGCACCCTCTGCATTTGTCCCAGCCTCTTATTTTATCCAGCCACTGAATGATCAGTGGGCTTGGGGGATTGGCTTGTTCTCCAACTATGGCCTATCTACCGAGTACGATAAGAGTTTCGCTGCAGGCTCAGGCGCAGGTGATACCTCTCTCGTTACCTTCAATATCAACCCGAACATCGCCTATCGTATCAACGAGCAATTCAGCATCGGTGTCGGTATCAATGCAGTTTATGGTGCAGCAGAATTGAACCGTTTCAACGGTGACCTGATTCCTACATTGCCTAACGAAACTCGAGTCTCTCACATGAAGGGTGATACTTGGGGCTTCGGTTGGAACGTGGGTTCACTTTACGAAATCAATGAAAATAATCGTCTTGCACTGACTTATCGCTCACAAGTGAATATGAGCTTTGACGGTGATTACTCAAATGATCTACCTGCTGTTATTGGTGGTTTGGCTGGCAGAACCGTTGATGGCAATCTGAAAATAGACTTGCCAGCTCAAGCTGAGTTCGCCGGTTATCATCGTTTGAACCAGCAGTTTGCCGTCCACTACTCCGTAAACTGGACAGACTGGAGTGCTTTCCAGGAGCTGAAAGCGACCTCTGCCAGCGGTGCAACTCTGTTGCAAAAAGATGAGAAGTTCAAAGACTCCACCCGCTATGCGATCGGCGGTACTTGGTATATCAACCCGGCTTGGGAAGCACGTATGGGCTTTGCCTATGACAATACCCCTATCGAAGCCGAATATCGCAGCCTGAGTATTCCTGACTCAGATCGTATCTGGTACAGCGCTGGTGCGACCTACCATATCAACACCGATATGAGCGTTGACTTTGGTATGGCCTACCTGGATGGTAAAAAAGTGGATGTAGATGAAAGTTTGGGTTCAACACATGGCCCAGCAAGCCCAACAAACCCACATTGGGTTGGCACCTCCCACGGCAACGCCTTCCTGGCTTCAGCCCAGTTCAATATGAAGTTCTGATTATTGATAGATTTAAAAGAGCGCCGCAAGGCGCTCTTTTTTTGTCCATACAATCCATTTCAGCGTACATCTGTAGCACACACGTGTTTATTTTTCTTTTCCAATCAAGCTATTAGACTAATCTATTCCAGCATTAAATCTTGTTTTATCCTGATAGCTGCCATTGCCATTGCCTTACAGGTCATACCATATAAAATTCTGCCTCTATTCATATGACCTATAGAACCTTCGGGTAACAGCAAGGATTTTGCCATGCATCCCATCATCAAACCGTCCGCCATCGCCCTGCTGGTGATCGCGGGACAGACCCATGCCGCCGGGTTCCAGCTGGCTGAACAGACCGCCACTGGCTTGGGGCGCGCCTTTGCCGGTGAAGCTGCCATCGCGGATAACGCCAGCGTGCTCTCCCGCAATGCCGCAGCCATGACCCGCTTCGATCACATGGCGCTTTCTGGCGGTGCCATCTATGTCAGCCCTGACGTCAATATCGAAGGGAAAACGACCGGTTTACTGACCCATGCCGATGCAAGCGCTCACGATATTGCTGCCGCTGCCTGGGTACCCAACGCCTATCTCATCATTCCGCTCAATGAGCAGTGGCGTCTGGGCTTCTCGGCGACCTCTTACTACGGCCTTGGTGTCAAAATGCCGGATAACTATAGCGCTGGCCACTTTGGCAATGTCTCCGAGATCAAGACCATGGATCTGGGCACCTCACTCGCCTATCGCATCAATGAGATGTGGTCGGTGGGCGCCGGAATTTCAGCCATTCAAGGCGAAGGCGAGGTTGGTGGTACCTTCCCATCCCGTAACCTGATCGCGAAACACCTGCAAGGTGATGGCTGGGCATGGGGCTGGAATGTGAGCACCTTGCTGGAGCTGTCCGAGCAGACCCGGCTCGGCCTCTCCTACCGTCACGATGTCAATTTGACGCTCTCGGGGGACGCGATTGTGGGCCGACCCAATGCCAACGGTTCCGTTACCGAGCTCAGAGATACCGGCAGTCTGGATCTGCCATTGCCCGCCACCGCAGAACTGGCGGCATTCCATCAGCTGACCGACAAACTGGCTCTCCACGGCAGCCTGAACTGGACCAACTGGAGCAAATTTGTCCAGCTTGAAGCTGATCTCAACAATTTGCAGAGCATGCATATCAAGGATGAGCACTGGGAAGATAGCTGGCGCTATGCCGTCGGTATGACCTATCAGGTCACTCCCAAGTGGCAACTACGCTCTGGCGTGGCCTATGACGCAAGCCCGGTGCCAGCCGATCGCCGCACCATCTCCATCCCGGATGCCGACCGCATCTGGTACAGCCTGGGGATGGGTTATCAGTTCACGCCTAACCTGACGGTGGATCTGGGGCTGACCCTGATCGATGGCAAAAAGGTGGATGTCACTGAAAAGATGGAGCTGCAACCGGGCAATCCGCTGTCTACATCCACCTTCCAGGGTACTTCCGAAGGGGATGCCTGGCTGGCTGGCGCACAATTGAGCTATCTCTTCTAAATTCCTGCCCTGCAGAAAAACGCTATGCCAATTATTGCCTTACTCAATAAGGTGAACACTGGCATAGTGTTCTGCAACACCATAAAATCAACCCAGTACCCATACTGGAGCAAGGCATGTATTCCTACGTAGCAAGACAGCCGATCCTCGACAGAGACCTCAATACTCATGCCTATGAGCTGCTCTTTCGCGATAGTCTGAATAATGTCTTCCCGAGTATCTCCTCCCAGCAGGCTACTTCAAGCCTGGTGGTCGAACAGTTCCTGCAACAAAATATCGATCAGCTGTTGGGGGGCCGCCCCTGCTTTATCAACTTCCCCCACTCACTGTTGCTGGAGGGATTGGCAGAGTGCCTTCCTCCCGAAAAGGTCGTGATCGAAATACTCGAAGACTCCCCCCCGGATGATGCCCTGCTGGAAAAGGTCAAGCAGCTGCACAAACTGGGTTATCAGCTGGCGCTTGATGACTTCACCATGTCGCCGGATTGGGAGCGCTTCCTCCCCTTTATCCACATCATCAAGTTTGATCTTCGCGCCACCCCTCTGCTGCAGATCAAGGTGTTTATCCAGCGTCATCAGGCACTGGGGCTCACCTATCTGGCGGAAAAAGTGGAGGACAAGGCGGAGTTCGAGCGGGTCAAACAGCTGGGGATCCAGCTGTTCCAAGGTTTTTTCTTCAGTCGACCCGAGATGGTCAAGCAAGCCACCATGGAGCCAGCGCAAGTCGTGGTGATGCAGTTGCTCAACGTGGTCAACGAAGCAGAGCCTGATATCAACAAGATTGAACAGCTACTCGGTCAGGATATCTCCCTCTCCCTCAAGCTGCTGCGCTACGTCAACCATCTCAAAGGCCACGCCAACCCCATCTCATCATTTCGCCAGGCTGCCATCTACCTGGGCAACACCCAGCTAAAGCGTTTTGTCTCACTGGTGGCGGCGACCAGCGCAGGCAAGGGCAAGAGTGCCGAGCTCTATCAGATGTCGCTGATCAGAGCACGCTTCTGTGAGCTGCTGGCCCATGCTCATGCCCCAACCGAGCAGGCTCCACAGGCCTTTATTACCGGCCTTTTCTCCCTGCTGGATGTACTGATGGAACAGCCGATGGACAAGCTGCTCGGTACCATTCCGCTGATCGATGCCATCCGGCTTGCACTGCTTGAGCGCAAGGGCAATCTCGGCTTCTACCTCGCATTTTGCGAAGACTACGAGAATGCCAACTGGTCGAGGGTCACAGCCAGAACGGCCAAGCTGGGCTTGAGCGAGGAGAAGGTCAGCCACCTCTATCTGGCTGCAACCACCTGGGTCAACGAGCAATTGCAGGCGATGGAAGCAACCGACTAATCGATCTCCACCGCAATCGCTGTCGCCTCTCCCCCTCCGATACAAAGAGAGGCGATCCCTCTTCTTCCTCCCCGCTGACGCAATGCGGAGATCAGGGTGACCAGGATACGGGCACCACTCGCCCCGAGTGGATGTCCCAGCGCACAGGCCCCGCCATACACATTGACCTTGTCATGGGGGATGCGGCATCTTGCCATGGTCAGCATGGTGACCATGGCAAACGCCTCGTTGATCTCGAACAGATCCACCTCCTCCACCGACCATGCCAGACGATCAAGCAGACGTGAAATGGCGCCAATGGGCGCGGAGGTAAATTCAGCTGGCAATGCCGCATGACTCTGATAACCGACAATCCTTGCCAATACAGGCACCCGCTGGGCCACTGCCGTGGTGCCATCCATCAATATCAAGGCCGCCGCACCGTCTGAGATGGAGCTCGAATTGGCCGCCGTAATGGAGCCTTCTTTGCCAAACGCAGGCTTCAGGGTCGGGATCTTCTCCGGCCTGCCTTTGCCCGGTTGCTCGTCTTCGGCCAACAACAAGCGATCACCGCGATAGACTGCGGTCAGCTCGGACACAAAAACTCCGGCTTGCTGTGCATCGCGCGCTCGCTGCAACGATGCAAGGGCAAACTCATCCATGGCACTGCGGGCCAAACCGGCCTGATCGGCGCTACGCTGGGCATGGATGCCCATCAGTTGGCCATCATAGGCATCCTGCAACCCATCGAGGAAGAGGTGATCCAGCACCTTCTGATGCCCCATCCGAAAGCCACTGCGGGCATTATCCAGCAGATAGGGGGCACGACTCATGCTCTCCATGCCGCCTGCGACCACCACCCTGTTGTCGCCAAGCCGGATGGAATCTGCCGCCAGCATCACCGCTTTCATACCGGAGCCGCACACCTTGTTGATCGTGGTGGCTGGCACGCAATCTGGTAGTCCCGCTTTCAACATCGCCTGTCTGGCTGGCGCCTGCCCCACACCAGCCGCCAGCACATTGCCCATAAACACTTCATCGACCTGATCCGGACGCAGCCCGCTTTGCTGCAGTGCCGCCTCGATGGCACAGGCCCCCAACTCAGGCGCCGTCACCTCAGCCAATGCCCCCTGAAATGCCCCCATAGGGGTCCGTTTTGCCGCCACAATTGCAATATCCATTTGCCTGCCTCTGTTTGTTACATGGCCATAACATAGGGGTTCTGACGTGATGGAACAAGAGTTGCAGTGCAGTTTACGTTTAGGTAAGGTGCCATCAGGATCGTTCGCCAAGAAGTCTGTATGAACAACAAGGATGAAAGACGGCGCTACAGCATCAGTGAGCTGGCCCGGGAATTTGATATTACGACGCGCAGTATCCGTTTCTACGAGGATCAGGGATTGCTCAATCCCGCCAGAGAGGGGCAGACTCGCATTTATAGCAAGCAAGACCGGGTTCGACTCAAGCTCACCCTGCGCGGCAAGCGGCTCGGGTTCAGTCTCGCCGAGATCCGCGAGCTGTTTGATCTCTATGATGCCGACAAAAGCAGCCGCACCCAGCTGCAGACCATGCTGGGACTGGTTGAGGAGAAACGGGAGACACTGCAACAGCAGATGGAAGATATCAGGATGGTGCTGCTGGAGCTGGATGCCGCCGAGCAGCGCTGTCAGCAATCGCTGAGTCAGCTGGGGTAACCGGATTTGTGGGCTCACCCTGGCCATTAGATGCCAGATAGCAAAAAGCCACTCCTGAGAGTGGCTTTTCTTCAACCTGACGGTTCGCTATTAAACGCGAACGAAGTCCAGGTGGATCAGCTTGTAACGTACCGGGTGACGCTGGATAGCTTTCACTTTTACGTTAACTTCTTCACCGTTGATAACCAGAGTCAGTACAGACTCATAGAATTCCGGCTTCTCTTGAGCCAGAACCATTTTCTTGTGGTCAACAGTGATGGACAGGGCTTCTTTGCCTGCACCGTAAACGATGGCAGGAACTTGGTCAGCTTGACGCAGGCGGCGGCTCGCACCTTTCCCCAGGTCAGAACGGACTTCAGCTTGGAATACGAAAGACATAGTGTGTATCTCTTTTAGATGAATTTATGGTGCTAACTGCGACCGGTCAGCACCTCGCAAAACGAGCGCGAATACTACCATGCGCCAATAGTGGATACAAGGCGCATATCCACGGGTTAACGCCCCTGCTCCAACCGGGCAAATTGTTGCTGGCGCTGGGCCGGACTCAAGGCATCAAACTGTGCCAATCGCTCAGCGCTCGGGCAATAGAGTCCATCTCCGGTTTTCACCCGAATGCTGTTGCCAAGCCGCTGCTGATTTTCGGCCACCAGCGCCAACAGATAGCTGTAAGTATCCTCTCCTCTGGCACTGGATAGCTGATTGGCGATCCGCCAGAGCGTCTCACCCGCTGCCACCTGATGACACACTTCATGCCCACTTCCTGCCACCGGAGCCGAAAGGGTGAGAGTGGCACTATCAATAGAGGTAGCCGTGACGGCCACCAGCCTTGTCTCCCCACTCATCCCGGCCTCGTTCGCCGTCACCCCCAGCATTGTCAGCAGGGGCTCCTGCTCATAGGCAGGGCGAGTGGTCAGTCCCTGAGCCCCTGTTCGCGGGACGCCGAATTCGGCAACAAACGGAGCCAATGGCTCATCCCCTTGCAGCGGAGAGACATAGGATGGTTGCCCCACCGCTACCATCTGCGCGGGTGCAACCCCATAGGCCATCTCGTCAATGCGCCGCAGCCTTGCCAGATAGGCTTTGGAGAGCTCGGCCTCCCCTTCAAACAGATCAAAGGGGGGGACCAGACGGGCGGGAAAGAGGAGCTGCCAACGGCCATGTTTTTGCTTCTGGGCCAACGGTGGATACTGGTTGCCGTGCCATGCCACAAACATGGCGGGTGGCGTGCGCGCCAGCGGGTAGTATTCCGGGTTCAACTGCACCCAGGTTTGCTCTGCAATAGGCTGGTAACCGCTGATCACCACCTGCGCCACACTTAACCAGATCCCCAGCATCCTTGCCTCCCTGACTCCCGTTTGAAGGGGCTCACCACCTTGGCAGCCCATTCACATACTCTATATCACGCTGTTAAAACAGACAGATAGCAGCTTAGCACTGAGCGATAGCGTTAAGCACCCGTTTATCGGAGACCGGATATGGGGTCCCCAGATTCTGGGCGAAGAACGACACCCGCAGCTCCTCGATCATCCAGCGGATATTGGCCACCTCGGCCGGGATCAGCTGGGATTTGGGGATCTTGGCAAGCAGCGCTTTGTACTCGGACTCCACACTCTGCACCTTGAGCATGTAGACCCGATCCCGGTTGGGATCGATAGCCAGCTTCTCCAGACGTCGCTCGATGGCACGCAGGTAGCGCAAGAGGTCCGGCAATCGCTGCCAGCCGGTCTCGGTGACGAACCCCTTGTGGATGAGATTGCCGAGCTGCAGCTGGATATCCGACATGGCAAAGGCGGTATCGAGCTGCATCTTGCCCTTGAGCCGCTTCTTGATCTCGTGGGAGAGGGTCAGCACGGCTTCCACCTGCTTGGCGACCTCCACTACCGCATCGTTGAGCTCGGCACGGACAAACTCCTTGAGTGCCTCGAAACCGGCCTCATCCCAGGCCAGCCCGCCATGCTGCTCGATCAGCTTGTCGCAACCGCAGGCGATACAGTCGTCAATCAGCTCAGCCACCTTGCCAAACGGGTTGAAATAGAGCCCCAGCTTGGCCTTGTTGGGCAGCTTCTCCTGCAGATACTTGATGGGAGATGGCACGTTGAGCAGCACCAGTCGGCGCTGGCCTGCCCACATCAGCTGCTGTTGGGCCACCGGGCTCTCCACCAGCTGAATGGCGACAGAATCCTTCTCGTCTACCAAGGCTGGATAGGCTTTCACCTCGAACCCGCCGCGCTTCTGGCTGTACTCCTGCGGCAGCTCGCCAAAGCTCCACAGGGTGAGGCCGGACTGCTCGATATCATCGTCCGCCACCTGGGAGAGGGTCTCCTGCACCTTGCCGCGCAGGGACTCCTTGAGCGCCTCCAGATCTTTACCTTCCGCCACCTTCTTGTGCTTGTCATCCACCACCCGGAAGGTGAGTTTCAGGTGATCGGGCACCGCAGCCCAGTCCCAGGATTCGCGGGGGACGGTGACGCCGGTCATGCGGCGAAGCTGACGCTCCATCTCGTCCAGCAGCGGCCCCTGCTCGGGATTGAGCGTAGCTAGCAGCGCGTCGGCATAGTTCGGCGCCGGCACGAAGTTCTTGCGCATCGGCTTTGGCATCGACTTGATAAGGGCGACCAAGAGCTCGTGACGCAGCCCCGGGATCAGCCATTCGAACCCCTTCACCTCCACCTGATTCAAGAGCGGCAGCGGGATATGTAGCGTCACGCCATCGGCGGCCTCCCCCGGTTCAAACTGGTAGCTCAATTTAAGTTTGAGCCGCCCCTGCTGCCAGAAGTTGGGGTAGTCGAGATCGCTGATGTGAGCGGCATCCCCCTTCATCAGCATCTCTTTTTCGAAGTTGAGCAGCTCGGGATCCTGCTTTTGCGCCTCTTTCCACCACTTGTCGAAGTGGCGGGCGGAGATCACCTCCTCCGGCAAACGGGCATCGTAGAAGCGGAACAGATCCTCGTCATCCACCAGAATGTCGCGACGACGGGACTTGTGCTCCAGCGCTTCTACCTCGGCCAGCAGCTTGCGGTTATCGCTAAAGAAACGGTGACGGGTCTCGAAATCCCCCTCCACCAGCGCGCGGCGAATAAACAGCTCGCGGCACAGCGCCGGATCAAGGCGACTGAAGTTGATGGTGCGCTCATTGACCAGCGTCAGGCCATAAAGCGTCACCTTCTCCTTGGCCATCACGGCGCCATTTTTCTTCGACCAGTGGGGGTCGCTGTGGTGCAGCTTGATGAGGTGGCCCGCCAGCGGCTCCACCCACTCGGGTTCAATTTTGGCGTTGATGCGGGCGTAGAGGCGCGAGGTCTCCACCAATTCTGCGGCCATCACCCACTTGGGCGGCTTCTTGAACAGGCCCGAGGCCGGGAACAGGTGGAAGCGGCCATTGCGAGCGCCTAGGAATTCGGGCTTTTCCAGATCCTTGTTGCCGATATGGCTCAAGAGACCGGTCAGCAGGGCGCAGTGCACCGTCTTGAAATCCGCCGGCTCATGGTTGGCTTTAAAACCAAGCTCTTTGACCGTCTGGCGCAACTGGAAGTGGATATCCTGCCACTCGCGCACCCGCAGGTAGGAGAGGAACTCCTTCTGGCACATACGGCGGAACGGGTTGCTGCCAAGGACGTCCTGCTGCTCTTTCAGGTAGTTCCACAGATTGACGAAGGCGAGGAAGTCGGAGTCCTTGTCTTCAAAGCGTCTGTGCTGCTCGTCGGCGGCCTGTTTTTTCTCCATGGGCCGCTCGCGGGGATCCTGAATACTTAGGCCTGCGGTGATCACCATCACCTCGCTCAGACATCCGGTTTGCGCCGCCGTGATCACCATCTTCGCCAAACGGGGATCAAGGGGAATGCGCGACAGCTGGCGACCGGTTTCGGTCAGCTGCAACCTGGGTTCATGATCCCGGGTACCGGGCAGCTCTTTGACCGCCTCCAACTCTTTCAAGAGGGTCAGGCCATCCTTGATATGGCGTGACTCAGGTGGCTCGACGAACGGGAAGGCCTCCATGTTGCCAAGGCCAAGCGCCAACATCTGCAAGATGACCGACGCCAGGTTGGTACGCAGGATCTCGGGATCGGTAAAGGCCGGACGGTTGTTGAAATCCTCCTCGGAGTAGAGGCGGATACAGATACCGTCAGCCACCCGGCCACAACGCCCTTTACGCTGGTTGGCGCTGGCCTGGGAGACCGGCTCGATAGGCAGGCGCTGCACCTTGGTGCGCCAAGAGTAACGGCTGATACGGGCTGTACCCGGATCGATGACGTAACGAATGCCCGGCACCGTCAGCGAGGTCTCCGCCACGTTGGTGGCCAGCACGATGCGCCGTCCGGCGTGTTGCTGGAACACCTTGTTCTGCTCGGCGTTGGAGAGGCGGGCGTAGAGCGGCAGCACCTCGGTATCGCGCAGGTTGAGCTTGCGCAGGGCATCGGCGGTATCGCGGATCTCCCGCTCGCCGTTCATGAAGATGAGGATGTCCCCCAGTCCTTCGCGGGCCAGCTCTTCCACCGCATCAAAAATGCCCTGCAGCTCGTCGCGCTCTTCAAGCCCTTCGTTCTTGTCGCCGCCTTTTTTATCAACAAACAGCGGGCGATAGCGCACCTCCACCGGGTAGGTGCGGCCGGAGACCTCAATCACCGGCGCCTTGTTGAAATGGCGGGAGAAACGCTGCGGGTCTATGGTGGCCGAGGTGATGATCACCTTGAGATCGGGGCGCTTGGGCAGCAGTTGCTTGAGATAACCCAGAATGAAGTCGATGTTGAGGCTGCGCTCGTGGGCCTCATCGATGATGATGGTGTCGTACTGGGTGAGCATCCGGTCGTTCTGGATCTCCGCCAGCAGGATACCGTCGGTCATCAGCTTGATGTGGGTCTGCTCGCTCACCTGATCGGTAAAGCGCACCTTGTAGCCCACGTAGTGGCCGAGTTCGGACTCCATCTCTTCTGCGATACGGGCCGCCACGGTGCGGGCCGCAAGACGACGCGGCTGTGTGTGGCCGATAAAGCCCTTCACCCCGCGCCCCAGCGCCAGACAGATCTTGGGGATCTGGGTGGTTTTGCCCGAGCCGGTTTCACCAGCGATGATCACCACCTGATGTTCACTGATCGCTTTGGCGATCTCCGCCTGCTTCTGGCTGACCGGCAGGTTGTCCGGATAGGTGACCTTGGGCACACCGGCCAGACGGGACTGATAACGCGCTTGCGCGGCATCCAGATCAGCGGAAATGGTCTCAAGCACGGCGGCCTGTTTGCCTTCAGGCAGCTTCTTGACCCCGTGCAGACGGCTGGAAAGGCGGCGGGCGTCGAGATTCATGCAGGCAGAGAGACGGCGGCGCAGCGCCTCGATAGAGAGAGACAAGGTACGAATTCCTTAATAGAGAGCCCGGCATGGGGCCATATCGATTAGCTGCGAGCGATCCTAAAGAGCGAGCGGGGACGGTGCAAGCCTTAACGTAACGCAAGAGATGGGAAGACAAAGTGATTGGCCAATCCTCATACACAGCAATACGCATATTGTGTGATGGCATAACACGAATAAATGGCAGCCTCTGAAATAGCCAAGGCAAGCCGCAGCTTGCCTTTGGAGAGAGGGAAAATAGGGTTAACCGTGGGTGTGATGGACAAAACAGGTGGTGAGCTGGGCGTGGATCGCCTGCATCACGTTGTGACGATTGATGACCCCTATCAGACGCCCCTCCTCTACCACCGGATAGATCTTCGGCTTTTGCCCCATCATCATCTCTGCCAGGGTCAGAATGCTGGTATCGGGCCCCACCGTCAGCACCTCCTTGCGCATCACATCCTTGACCTGTGCCACCTGCTCGCAGTGATAGGCCTCCTTGAGCAGCACGGCGATGCAATCCTGCTCGGAGATCCAGCCGATCAGATGCCCCTTCTCATCCACCACCGGCC
>NZ_JRGK01000006.1 GCF_000764645.1 Aeromonas finlandensis | reverse complement strand
GCGGTCAAAAAATGTATCAAAATTCATGATTTTGCCTTTACGAGTTCAGCGAAAACTGCACCTAGAATTAAATTGATATCAAGGTCGTATAGCAAGCCTTGAAGTTTTAATTCATTCTCTAGAACTTTTATTGGTTGTCGTAATTCTGATATTTTAAGTGAGTGCTTATTTCCAATTGCATTGTTAAGTAATCCGGTAACATGGCTTTTTATTGTTTGAAGGTCAAGTTCTGATATTATATGCCTATTATTTCTAAGCCATATATCCCAATTGGTTTTACATCTGGAACAATATTCTATCTCTTCATCTCCGGCTCCGGCTGAAGATAGTGTTCGCTGGATAATTGATGCATTTTTAATTGCTTTTCTATCACCACCTAGTAACAGAGCATCATAAGCTTCTTTAGAAATACTAAGTATTGGTAATAGGTCGTCAATGGATATGGCTGCATATTTTTCAATGGAGTCTATAGACAAGTCATGAATGACGCCACTTGATTTTTTTTCTACTAGGTCTAGTAATTTAATTAGGATTTCTTTAGATTCTAAATAACTT
>NZ_JRGK01000059.1 GCF_000764645.1 Aeromonas finlandensis | reverse complement strand
CTGCTGAATATTCTCGGCCAGCATCTTCACATGAAGGGGATCGGCTATCATAGCCCCCATCTCGACCAATGCGTTGTTGCGGTAGAGGCGGAATGGTTCGAGCAGGATACGTTCGGTGGTAACGACACCAGGTTTATCGTCTCGCGTGGCAGGCAACAACTCGTAAAGGAAACTTCGGCCGGAGTCCAGCTCAGCATATGCAGCTTGTGGGAGTCGGCAATCAGCAATGTACACCGCCGCACCAGCCTCATTCTTACCGTAAATCCTCATCGTATCTCCCTGCTGATAATACCAACCAATCTTATCACGACATCAACCCGCCAGTCCCCAGCCCCTGTAGCTCTGCTGTCATCTCTGCCACTGGCGTCATGTCGGCACAACCATCCTTCTCGAGCAAGTCAGCCTCAGCAGTCAGCTTGCGGGTCGCGGCCTTGATGCGCTTGGTGTCTGCCTCAATCTTGGGCCCATTCACCTCATCGATACGCAAGGCGCTCAAAGTACGCTCGATAGACTCAATGCGCTGGATATTGCGGTCAAGAGCCTGCTCAGCACGCAAGATCTTGTCATAGAGCGCAATGCGGTCGGTCAGCTCCTGCGCTTCGGCCAGGTCATGCTGCAGGGCCTTCAAGGTTTTGGTGACCGAGAGTACGCGAGCCCGGGTGAATAACAGCTCATCCCGAAGTTGCAGTGCTTCGGCTTGGTCGAACAACTCATCAGCATCGAGGAACTGTGCGTAACCGCCATGGGTCTTGGCAATCTGCATGCCCGGCTTGATGTTGCATGGAGGGTTTTGGTTGCCCTCATACTCACCAAGAACGAAGCGGCCAGAGCCATCGCGCCCTTTGTTTTTCGGGTTCTGGCCTGAGCCAGCCGAGGTCTGTGTGGATGAGGCTGACTTTCCCCCTCGTCCTCTTTTCCCTTTTTCCTCTCCCTCTTTGGCTTTGTTCTCATTGCGCATGGCGTGCGCAGTTTCATCCAAATTGCGCACGTTTCCCTTCGATAATTGCGCACGATTTTGCGCACTGCGCACACAGGGCTGCGCAATTTTATCGTCAGGCTTCGCAGCACTGGCCTTGATATAGCGCCTGGCAGACTGGTAATTCATTCCCTGCTGCTCGCACCATGCCTTTGGGCTGATGCCAGTCTTGGCATAGGCGCTTTGATACTGAGCTGCCACGCTGCTCCAATCGGTCTTTGCCATTTAGAGAGACAGCTCGCCTTCAACGATGGTGTCCCCAGGTACCGGCTCATGAGTTGCCGCAACCACAACGCAGACACCGGAGGAAAGAACAACCAAGGCCTTGCCTCCATCGTAATGCTCTACGCAAGCGATGACCCCAGTCACATCGATCCCGTTTACCATTCCACCACCCCAGTTCATCCGCATCACCGTTCTCCCTTCCCCAGAAAGACAAACCCCGCCTTGATATGGCGGGGTTTCATGGTCTTTGCTGCTGGAGAGCATCATAGGCTCGTTCACAGGCTAGTCCTGATGCTCGAGCGCGGTCATACGCTGCTGCCAGCTCACCCGCTCTTTCATCAGCCCGGCTGAGCAGGTCGGCGAGCACCATAGCAGGCTCTGTGGCTGACGAGCCTCCTTGGGCAGTACCGGGATTGCTGGCGCACTGACTTGCTCTGGCTGCCAAGCGGCGGGCTTGTTCGCGCAACCGGCCAGACTCAATACCAGCAGCAGCGGCATCAGCTTGTGCCTGGGCGATTTCTTCTTGTGCATGATCTCTCACCTCATCAACTTCCGCCTGCCGGCGTTTCTCTTCTGCACGTGCGTCCTGCTCGGCCTTGGTTCGGGCATTAGCAAGGCGAACGGCCTCTGCATCCCATTTTGCTTGCCAGGTCTTGCGCTCCCCGTCCTCACCTGCAGAGTGGCCTGACTGGTAAAGCGCGAATCCGCCGCCAGCCAATACAGCAATCAGCAAAGCACCGGCCAGGAATGGCAGCGCTCTGCTTTGCGGGAACAGCTCCATCACTCCCCCTTGCACTTAGCATTGAGGCGCAGCCGGTCTTTCCACAATCCAGCGCAGACCCGGTTACCCGGCGCAGAGCAGTCCTGCTTGCCGGCACGCTTAAACAGCAAGATGGCCTCACAGGCTCCCGGGTAATCGCCCGCGTTCAGGCGATTCACGATGGTAGAGCTGCAGAAGGCGTCAGGGCCGATGTTGTGGGAGAGCTCGACATAGGCGTCATACTCATACTGATGGAGCGGCACATTGATACAGGCCTTGAGGGCGTTTTCGAACGATCGCACCTCCCGCAGACTCCTGTTCACTGCGGCAACGGGCGTGATGGTGTCACCCATCTTGACCCCTTCGGTACTGCCAAACCCAATAGTGGGGAGTTTGGTACCGTGTACCGGGTCGGGGTAAGCCACTGGCTCGAATCCCTCCCGATTCAGGATCCCCACAAAGCCAGCGGCACTCAGCGTGAGAGCGGCGATTGCGATACGGACCTTGCTCATCACTCACCATCCAGCCGACACCGGGGTCGAATGATGTTTTGCCACAAGAACCATCCCATCTGGACGGCAATCCACATCAACGTTGCAGCCAGCACCCAATCATTGAGCGAATACCCTGCCAACGTCATGCCGGACACCACGACAGGCGGCGCCGTCTTGGCTACCCCTGCAGCAGCGGCCGCCGTCGCAAACCCTTCCTCTTTGGCCATGAACCCTACCCCCAGAAACGACAAAGCCCGCACGAGACGGGCCAGGAATGAAAAAGGCCAGGGTCACGGGGACTCTGGCCATCTTTAGGAGATACTAACGCTGAGCACTGCTCACATCAACTCCCGATATTTTTAGTCAGATAGCAAAGCTCTCGAGAGAAGCACCATCCGCGACAGCTTTTGCAATTGCCTTGGGCATACGGCCCTGGCCAGTCCAGGTTTTCTCTACACCCTCTTCGGTATATTTGTACTTGGCAGGACGGGGGGCTCGTTTGGTCGCTGATTCTTTGGAGCCTTTGCTTTCCCCAGAGCCCAGCAGCTCACTCGGATCAATTCCAGCTTGCTGCAGCATAGCGTGGAATTCAGCCAATTTAGCTTGGCGCTCTTCTTGCTCAGCCATCTCTTTCTGAGCGGACTCTTCACGTTCTTGGAAAATTGCATCGAACTTTTCTTTGGCCTCAGCCAATTGTTCGAAGCTCAGGTCACGCAGGACTGCACGCAGGCTACGTTGGTTCAGTAAAACTTTGATGAATTCGTTCATGGTGACTCTATTTCAAAAATTATAAATGGCATTACCACACCCGGCAAGTGATGGGTAACTCTCTTATCATATATTTATATTATTACAATGAAACCAAGCATTCCTTTAGCTGCGACCAGTATCTTACATTCCATTGTTGTGAGTCAATTTTGATATAGACCCAGGCTAGCCACTGAATTATCCAGTATAATGGAGAAATCCGGTTGGCATTGTATAGTGAGTGTGTTAACACACTGAAAATGATGTTTTTTCTGGTCAAGGAGGACGAGGTGGAAAAGAAATACGAAATTTATGTATGGGACGTTATTGTCAGACTCTTTCACTGGATAACAGTAACGTTATGTGTGCTCAATTTGTTTATCCTTGAAGAGGGTGAGCGAAATCATCGCTACGTAGGCTACACATTAGCAGGATTGGTTGTTATTCGTATTATATGGGGTTTTTACGGCTCTCATTATGCGAGATTTTATCAATTTATCCCTACACCAACTGATATCTACGACTACATACACAACACACTGAATGGCAAACATCCATACTACGCAGGCCATAACCCTGTCGGTTCATTAATGGTCTTGTTTTTGTTGGCCTGCCTGGTTGGAACAGCAGTAACCGGGATCTTGACTAACTTTGAAGACCTTTTTGGCGATGATGTCATGGAAGGCATTCATGGCATTTTTGCCCAAACTCTTCAGGCTGCCATTTTTGTTCATGTCTTGGCGGTTATCGTAATTGACTATCGCACTAAAAGTGACCTAATTCGAGGCATGATAACCGGTAAAAAAAGAATCACAGATAAGAGTATTGTCAAAGATTTGAAGTAACTTGAAGTCAGCCATCAACGCTCATAGATCACAGCAACAACACGATATCAAAGGGGGCTACATGCCCCCTGTTTAGTCGAAACAATAACGTGCCCATCACAGTTCCAGTAACACACCGAGTTCCACAACTCGGTTCGCTGGTATATGGAAGAAGTCTGTTGCCTTCAACGCATTACGATTCATCCAGACAAACAACCCTTCCCGCCATCGCGCCATGCCTGGAATATCCGTGCTGACCAGATTTTCGTGAGAGAGGAAGAAGGAGGTTTGGTTCATGGCAACCTTCAAGTCTTGTTGGGCACAAGCTTGGAAGATTTCATCCATAGAAGGTACCTCCTTGTAGCCGAAATAAGCCACCACCTGCCAGAACTCTTCGCTGAGCTGCTTGAGCTCTATCCGTTCATGAAAGGCGAGCCATGGTTCCTCTTTTATATGGATAGTCAGAAAAATGACCCGCTCATGCAGGATCTTATTGTGTTTAAGGTTGTGCAGCATAGCGTGTGGAACCACCTGCTCCGAGCGCGACAGAAACACTGCTGTACCAGGTACCCGCAGCGGCGGATTGTAGTGCATATTGTCGACGAAGTTGGTCAAGGCAAACGACTTCTTCTCCAGCTTTTCGAGCACCAGTTCACGCCCCCGTTTCCAAGTAGTCATCACCAGAATGGCCAACATCGCAAACAGGATGGGAAACCAGCCTCCGGCCAAAAACTTGGTTGTGTTAGCGGCAAAGAAGGTTAAATCAACTAGCAACAGCGGTACGCCGACCAATGCGATCAGCCAGCGTGGCCACTTCCAACACGTAGCAGCAACCACCATCAGCAGCAAGGTGGTGAGCGCCATGGTGCCAGTGACGGCGATCCCATATGCTGCGGCCAAGTTGCTGGAGGTTTGGAACCAGAGGATCACGATCACTACTCCCGCTAGCAGCAACCAGTTCACCAGCGGGAGATAGATCTGTCCGATTTCGTGTGCAGAGGTATGACGGATCTCCTGACGGGGTAAATAATCAAGCAGGATTGCCTGCCGAACAACAGAGTAGGTACCGGAGATCACCGCTTGAGAGGCTATAACAGTCGCTATTGTTGCCAGCACCAGCAGCGGTAAGGTCATCCATGAAGGTGCTAGCAGATAGAACGGGTTTTCAATGGCTGCCGGGTTACGCAGCAGCAGCGCACCTTGACCAAAATAATTGAGTAGCAGGGCAGGCATAACAAGAGAGCCCCACGCCAGTTGAATGGCGCCGCGGCCAAAGTGTCCCATGTCTGCATAGAGCGCTTCCGTACCCGTCACGCAGAGCACCACGGCTCCCAAGGTAATAAATGCAACACCGGGACGCTCAACGATAAAATCAATGGCATAGAGCGGGTTGATGGCCTGCAGAATGGTGGGGTTTTGCAGAATTTCGATCGTACCCAGTAGAGCCAACACCCCAAACCAGAGCAGCATGATGGGGCCGAACAGCTTACCTATACCCGCCGTACCGTAATGTTGAGCTGCAAAGAGCACCACCAGCACGATCAGGGTGGCGGGCAATACGAAGGGGGTGAGATCCGGCGCGATCACCTCAAGCCCCTCCACGGCAGAGAGGACCGAAATGGCGGGGGTTATCACCGCATCCCCGACAAAAAGACCAACCCCGATCAGCCCGAGCAACATGGCGATGGTGCGGGCCCGGGGCGAAAGACGGCGTGATGCCAGCGAGGCGAGCGTCAGTACTCCCCCTTCTCCCTTGTCATCGGCACTCAGCACCAGCAGCACATATTTGAAAGAGACCACCACCATAATGGTCCAGAAGAAGAGGGAGATGAGCGAGAAGATCTCCTGCGGCCCAGGTTGCAGGCCGATATGCCCTGCAAAGCACTCCTTTAGGGCATAGAGTGGGCTGGTACCAAGATCACCATAGACGACCCCCAACGCGGCCAGCGTAATCGCACTGTACCCTTGATTGCGTTCTCTGCTCATCATCAAATTCCATTTAAATTCATAGCATTATCAAGGATACGTAATTATTTGACCCAAGTGAATCGGATCTAAAAATCTATTGGGAAACTTGGACAGGTCATCACCCCCAAATAGTTGCCTCTATGAAACACACTATCTACTCACGTACCAAAGGATCGCTGAGCCTTATCACACATTTATACAGCGCATCTCCCGCACCTGTTGCTCCATTGTTCGGGCCAGATCTGATGCTTGGCAGATCACCTCATCCACTATCTTCTCAACTGACCGCTGAGTTTCAATACCGAATCGACAGGCAACCAGTGCGATTTCTGGTGTCACCCGCCCAGTTCCATGACACTTATGACACTCCCCACCAATACGCTGACGCCGACCGGTTCCGGTACAGTGCGGGCAACGTCCAGTTTGGAGCATCTCATCAACACAGCGGCCATGAGCGGCATTGAGGATGGAGTTCCGCTCATCCAGCAGACACTGGTACTCATGATCATTACCGTGACGGTGCGCCCGCTTAGCCTTCTCCATCACTACCGCAGCCCGGCGGCGCTCTTTGTCATAGTACGGGTGGGACAGCACCAGCCGCTCCAGTTGCTCTGGCAGTGGGCGTCGCAACAAGATAGCCAGGGCCATAGCACCAACCTCCGCGTCCCCCAGCGTTGTGCTGAAGTATGCCTGCAGCTCAGCGATGGCTTGCGGGTCTACCAGGTTATCGGCCATCAGATAGTTTAGGCCCAGGGGGTTATCCTTCGCAGCCATCTGCAAAGCACCGATCAAGTCGTCACGTCCCAGAGCATTGAAGTTACTAGACGTGGGCTCATGGAGCGCCCCTTTCGGTGAAAACAGGCGCAGTGCCATTTCCAATGATTTGCTCATACTCAGTCCTCCTCAGGATCCGAAGCCAATGCTCAGATGACCGGTTGTGATCAGCTTATGAGCCAACCATTGCTGCCCTTTGCCGTTTACATAGTTTCCTCCAATTTGGAGTACCCTTTTCTCCTTGTCGTCTTCATCAATCAGCTTGTTCATGCTGTTGGTTTCGGGATATCCCAATACCGTCGCAATGTCGCTCGCAACGAACCAAGGCTCACCCTGTTCATCGGCAACGATACGGATGTTGTGGCCTTCACAGGCTTTGCAGATCAAGTTGGTCATGGTCAGGTCCTTGGTTGGTTATTGCCTAGTCGTTTGGTTAAACGCCTTAAGCAGCCAGGCACGCAGTTGGCCTGACTTGATGTGTTCTGAGGTTGCCTCGATGACAGTCCACCCGAGCAGGGCAGCCTCGTTCATCTTGGCGCGGTCCTCTACGAACCCCCTCCCCTGGGTGTGTCGGCCGCCGGTGTGGATCCCGCCGTGGATCTCGAGAGCGATCATCTGCGCTTCCCAGGCATAGTCGAACCGCCACTTTCGCTTGGGGTGAAACAGCAGCTCTGTCACCGGGTCAGGGAAGCCAACCAGCTGGGCCCGCACCCTATCGTGCAGAGTGGCCACTTGCTGGGACTTGCGCACCTGGCTGGCAACGTTCTTGACCTTGGGATTCCCCCCGAACAAGCGCACAGCCTCCAGGGAAGATAGATGGATCATGCCGCCCTCCCGATAGTGTTCTTGCGCAACTCAGTGATCTCTCTGGCCACCTGGATAAGCAGGGTCTCCTCGCTACCGTGCTCTGCCTGCCAGCTCTTGGGGGCTGCGTGGAAGCCAGTGGGATAACAGGCACGGTGATGACGAGGGCACAGAGGCAGCACCTGGGTGTGAACAGCGCGCTGCGCCATACCAGATCCGGAGCGAACGTGATGGATTTCACTCGGCGAGCTTCCGAACCTTAAATTCCTACAAACCACACAACCCAATGATGCAACGTCATCAAGCCATCGCTCATCAGCCTTGGTCTTGCTCATGCAGCCCTCCCGTAGGCGGCCACCCAGTCGAAGCCTCGGCGGGATTCATCCCCGAACTTCACACCTTGCTGAGCACCGAAGGCCTGGGCCAACTCGATGAGGTCGCGCATCTCGCGCACGGTCATCTTGGAAGTGGACTTACCCAGCACCACGAAGCTAGTACCGTCGATGTTCGGTACCACGTCCTGCTGGTACAGGGCCGCGCTGAGAACGTGCTTCCAGTCCTCCTTGGCGAGCTTGCGGCCGTGCCAGTTCACCTGCTCGGCGATGTCGGTAAGACAAGCCCACAACATGGAGTTTTGAGCCAGGGAGCGGGTCATCTCCTTGATTTCGAGAACCAGTGGCTTGTCTTGGTCAACCGGCAGGCCCGCGACCAACTGGCAAGCGCGGGACCGGATTTCGGGGCTGCGAAGGAAATACTTGGGATAGGAGCTCAAGCTACACCCTCCCCAAGCAGCACCAGGAACTGCTCGACTCGCTCAGGGTTGAATGGGAATACTTCAATCGAATCAGCCAAGTTAAAATTGTGCAGGCTGCTGGATACGCTGGCACAACCGCGTGGGCATGCTGCGGATAGATCTCGGGTATGTCTGGTCATGGTCCGGGTCCTTTTGGTCATAAACAGCCGGGTGGTCTAGTTCCGGCATGACCATGCTACGACCAAACTTTGAGCAATGTCACGCAGCAACATTCGTTCATATGAGCTGGCTATCTACAGTCCTCTTGAATATGGGACTGTAGATAGGGGGAAAAACAAACGAGATTATGTAATTTCGAAAAACACAAAAGCCCCAGATTGATTACCATCTGAGGCTTTTATTGAAAACGGAAAACTAATTTAGGGGGCTGCAATCACCGCAACCAATTCGGAGTGCATTAATACGTAAAGCTGACCGCAATACCTCTTGCATCCCCATCCATTATCGTTGGATAGAATGCTAATTGTGTGCCGTTCTTCGGGGACGTAAACAGATAGCTGAACCCTGTCGCGATGGCGGCTCCCGCAATCACATCACGCCAGTAATGGTTATCAGATTCAACTCGAGACCAACCCACCGCACCAGCTGCAACATAGGCAGGTATACCGTAGCTCCAGCCATACCGCATTTGCAGATAGCTGGCTCCACTGAACGCCCATGCTGTATGTCCAGAGGGGAAACTCATATCGCCGCCATTAGGGCGAGTAGCATCGACAGTATGCTTCAAAACTTCAACGGTAGCTGTAGTTGAAAGGAGTGAGTAACCAAACTCCTTCAATCCATCATAGTCGCCTTGATACCAAGAGATACCTGCCGCGATCGCCGGGATCGCAAATTGCCCGATATCACCGTAGGTTTCAAAAGCACTGGAGGCTTGTACTTGGTTACTAATTCCACAAACGACCGCTGCACATAGGAGGTATTTTTTCATATAAAATCCATTTTTATTATTTCCACAAGTAACAATACTGTTAAGAGTGGTTATGGCAACAATAAATTGTGGTTATTATGAAATGACGCATATTTAGAGCCAAAGCTCCAATTGAGGTAGGTTTACAAGTGATTATTTAGCGCCCTTAAGTATTCAATATCCGCCTGTCGAACAAAAAACAACCGCATCAAACCACTCTACGACAGTGTTGGCCAAGATCGATTTCATTCTGTCGAAGTTCGTGCCCCCGAATAGCCTCTCCTTTTTCAGCAACAGACGCCAATTTGTTCAACATTGCATCCAACATAAAATCTAACGTTTCATGAGTCTTCGCCCGCCTAAACCGGATCAGCCAATCTAACTTGGTCATTTATTGCCCACCTTTTATATAAAGACAGTGTTGAGGGAGACTCACCTCCCCCACGTTTTGTTGTATTTTGTATTAACTTTTACAAAGTAAATTTATCTACACGCGCCTTATCCACCACTCACTGACATCATTCTAATTGTTTTAGATTGATAAATGACCAGTGTTATGATG
>NZ_JRGK01000058.1 GCF_000764645.1 Aeromonas finlandensis | reverse complement strand
GATTGATATCAATGTCAATGGTACCAGTGTATGCTTATCTTCATCTAACTAATTGTTACCAACAACACAACCGATAGTGAGCCAGTGATTAAAAGGCATTTAATAAAAAAAGATGCCTTTTAATCCATAAAATTAGATTAGAGTTCATAGTTGTTTTTTCTATCTTTTATAGATTTCCTCATCAACATACTTGATTTATTCATGTCCTCTCGCAATTTATTCAACTCTTGCTTAGTCAAAACTCTAACAAAACCATGGTGATTTTTATTCAAAATTATCCTCTTTGATATAAAGAGCCGATCATATAACAGCCTTGCACCGCTTTAACTTATTTAAATCTAAGCCATCAAATGCTCAGCTACACAATTGAGCATCCACGATGCGAATACAGGACAGTGAAGAGGCGACTCCGGCTTGCCGGTGGGCCTACTTCACACATCCTGCCCGCAATTCAGCCTTGTAATCATGAAGGAAAGCATGCATCACCAACAAGGGAAATCATACAAATCATCTGCGGACAGGATAGCCAAAGAGAAAACCTATTCTTTTCAATAGGTTTACCCACCTCTTCCACTCACTTTCCATCCCGCATCCATACACTTTACAGATTAGAGTTGAATGATCAGGATGGAACGCCAAGGGAAAAGATTCCTCAAGACTGGCGCCCTCACCGGCATCTAGCCCCATCTATTGCCACAAAATCAGCTATGCCGCCAGCATGGGGGTATCCAAAATTCTGACAACAGAAGAGCAGTTAAAGTGAAAGAGCAATTGTAGGCTCATTTGCTCATGCTGATGATTGTCAAGTGAAGCTGGAATCCATACGATATTGCGTAAACCTTAATGCTTGAGGCACAGATGAATCAGCGTACCGAATTGCGGCAACAATACCGCCAACAAGCCAGACAGAAGAAGACCCCTCCAACTAGAGCCCCCGAACAGACGTTAGTCTGGGTACAAATTGCCCTGGCCTTGCTCCCACTCGCAACAGCTTGTATCTACCTTTTCGGTATGGCATGGCATATGGGATACGTTAGTGTTTTTCATGTTGATAGCAGCGAATTTCCACTTTCAACAGAACAAAATTTATTAGTTGGTACTATCGCACTAGTTACAAATATAGCACCATATATAACTTACCCACTTGCAGGCTTCGTATTGGTTCTAGCTCTATTGGTCATTGCCGCATTAACCTCTGAGCTATTAAAAAAACTATACAGCTGGCATCAAGAAAAAATGCTTAGGGTTGATGATGCCATACGACAGAGTTCTACATTCAAACGGCTTACAAAAAATGCAATAAAACCACACGAAGCGTCAAGATGGGAAAGTTTGCTCGACAAGCTCTTCACCCTACTTATCCAATACAGTTACTTTATTGGTAGTGGCGTAATAATATTCCTGCTCACGATCTACAGTTACAGCAATGGAAAAAATGAGGCTGATACCCAAATAGGCATGATGCAAAAAAATGAATTTCCAGCGGCTCATTGCATCAAGTATGCGGGTATCCCAGAAGAAATATCCGCGTTGCGAATTATTTGCAATGCCACTCAATGTACATTCTGGACTGAGCAATATGGCACGATCTATCTGCGTCATGATCAGATTGTTAGTGCCTCTATCCCCCCTACTGAACCAAAGAGTAAAAAGTCACCGACATGCAACCGCTCTACGACTCCAAATTAACTCCAATCAAAACATGAATGGCCTTTGCAACCTGCCCAAAGGGCTGCAAGGGCCTGTGTCTAGTGGATTATCTTATGGATAATCTTGGATCACTTTACCAAAAATACCTTAACCACATGTTTTTAATAGATTTTAAGACCAATCCCTGGGAATGAAAGTGCACCAGTTGGGAACGTTAGTGCACCAGTTCGGGAATGATAGTGCACTGAAATTACTCCAAAGATTTGTTCCGTGGCCTACGGATCTCCCACATGTCTTTTCGATATTCAGTTACCAACCAACCTATCGTAAACAGCTCACCCACGGCTCTACGGGCAATCTGCTGGCGCTTTCTCATCGCATCAGCAATCGCAGGATCCGGCCAGATGTAATTGCACAGAGTATCCAAGGACGCGCGTCCTGATTTGCCAGGATCGATCCACCCGCATAGGCGTTGATGGATCAATCGAGCAGGATCGCTCTTGAGGCTACGCACTTCATTCATATCGATGCGAGCATGTGGCCGCCCACCGAGAACGGCTTCTGCAATCTGTGGGTTCAAGCAGATGTATAGCGCGTTATCATCCTCATCAAAGAGATGGCTCATCAGGTGGAAAGATGCACAGCGAGAGTCGCCTTGAATGACAACGGTGACATTGGACATCCTGATCAGGCTAGCTTTTAGGGTTTTAAGGTTTCTGCCGCTTTTGCATAGACCAATCTCTTCCAGTAGCTGAGTGATACGAGACTGCACCACCAAGCAACGGCAGTCCGCACTATCAAACTCAGATGCCAAGGCCAAACGAAGTCGCTTAGGAATAGCTGCTGATGGCGCAGAGGTCAGAATCAAGCCCTTGGGACCGGATAGAGCAACCAGCCCTTGTAGCAGCCGCATATCATCAGCCCCTAACGGCTCAAAACCAATAAAACGAGCGCTTTGGTTCTGTCCATAGCTATACGTCACATCCAGCTTTAGCTTCTTTCTCTCCCCTCGCTTTAAACTGCGGAATAGACCAGGAGCAAGGCAGTGCATCGGATCATGGCGCGCGTGGGTAAGTTCAATAGCCATGAGCAAACCTCCTTCGCTCTCGCGCCTGAGGAGGTTCCATGAGTTGTACCGGATGTAATACGCCCCCTTCCTGGCGTTCAAACCATTGATCTTTGATCGCAGTGCCATAGTTCTGCTTGGATACCCCAAAGCGCACAAACGCACTGCGTCGAGAATTTCCGATGGGTGTACTACCGCGTTGAATCTCGGTTAGCTGGTTTGCTTCTTCTTCCCCCATCCGCACGATGTAACCACACCATCGGATGTTATCAATCAACGCTGATGCGCCTCTGGCTGCCTGCTGCTGATCAAGACTGCCATCCCTCGCGCTCCCCTTGCTGGCGTGATGTAAATAGAGCACCGCAGCCCCCGTATTTGCGGCCAGCGACTCAAGTCGGGTAATCAGCTGGGACATGTCTCCGTTACTATTTTCATCCATCTGATGCATACGGCTGAGGGTGTCGAGAACAACAAGGCGATATCCATCTACCTTCTGCAGCAGAGCCTGAAAACAGTCCGGATTCATCAGATCTAAACTCACCCCCATCATCGGTTCCAATGCGAGGTTTGTGGCAATAGAGGCCCTCGCGTTGGGCGATAGATGTTTGCCAAGCGCATGGACGCGATGAGTAAGCACTGCAGCCGGATCTTCACCAGCCATATAGATCACTCGGCCCGAACGGGTCGGGCGTAGTTGCAACAGATCGCCATCAGACTCTTTGCAAGCCACAGCCATTGCGGCCTGCAATGCCCAAAAACTTTTACCTGTTGCTCCTGGTGCGATCAGTGCTCCCACGGTACCGGCCAAAAATCCAGACCATATGAAGTCTAGAGCCGGCGGCTCCTGTTCAAACGCAGCTAGTAGGTCAAGAGCCATGGCTTACCTCTTAGCGTTTGAATTCTGTGACTTTTGTCGTGCTAGCTGCTCGGCTTTGGTTGGCCGGCCACGCCGAGGCATATCTGCCGATTTAACAGCTCGGTCATCCAAACCTTGGCTAATGACATGTTCAGCAAGCCAAAGCTCAACATCTTCAGCACGCCAGAGCAAACGCTTGGTTCCTGGTAAACGGCAGATTGGGGGAAGTGAACAAGGGTTGCGAGTCGCGTCACTACGGATGCTAGCAACGGATTTATGCAGACAGAGAGCCAATTGCTCAACAGTCAAAAGTACCACGCTGGAAGTGGTAATAGAGGTTTGTTTCATGGTCATAACCCATCAAGGCGGCAAGGGTCATCGAATAGCTGTGCCGGTTAGCTAATCGGTAATTGACCTGAGCGGCACCGTGCCCGGCCTTGAGGGTATAAAGAATTAGTGCCTGTCGTCCGATGTTACGTGACGAAATGAAGTCTACCAGCAGTGTTTTGCTATGTCATGCACTGGCAAGCGTCATTCGCTGCTATCAGGCCAGTGTGGCATGCCACAATTTTGCCACACTGGATAAGCTAAATGCTGCATTCCAACGCTCAGTAACGCATCAAATTGCAACACGTAAACCACTGTTTTAGTTGATAAAATTTGGTGCCGGAAACAGGAGTCGAACCTGCGACCTTCGCATTACGAATGCGCTGCTCTACCAACTGAGCTATACCGGCTTGTTGTTATCCACATTCCTGAAAAATGGCTGGCAAGTCAATCGAGCCAACTCGATTTTATGAGTTGGCTCATGGTGTTAGCGTGCCTAGAGATCTGCGAACTCGGGAATATGGGCACGGCCGCGGCTTTCGAGAAATTCGAGCAGGGCACGGGGGGAGCGCACCAGGATCCGCTCTTGCGGGAAACCGGCTTCCGTCACCAGACGGTGACAGTGGTCAAAATCGCCGAGGCTGAAGGCGACGTGGGAATCGGAGCCGAAGGTGAGATAGGCCCCCAGATCTCGCGCGGCCTCCACGATGGCGCGGCAGTTACCTTCACTACCCGGGCGCGAATGAATGAACGAGGAGTTGTTGATCTCGAGCGCCACCCGATAGTCCGCAGCCGCCTTGACCACCGCCTGAATGTCGATGGGAAATGAGGGGTTGCCCGGGTGGCTGATCATGTCGACCCGCCCGCTCTTGATGGCGTTGATCATCGCCTGGGTATGAGCAGCCTGATCGCAGGGAGGGAATACCTGTTCATGAAAGCCCGCCATGATCATGTCGAGGCGTGACTCGTAACGTTCCGGGAAGTCTATCTCCCCCTCCAGGTTTTTGATGTTGGCCTCGATACCCCGCAGGATCCCGACGCCATCCACCACTCTTGGCAGTATTGGCAAGTTGGCAAAGTGCCAGACATGAGGGGCATCCGCCATCTCGGGCCCGTGATCCGTGGTGGCAAACAGCTTGATGCCCTTGGCTTTAGCTATCGGCAGATAGTCGTGGATGGTGCTGTAGGCGTGGGTGCTGGCAATGGTGTGAGTGTGGGTATCGACCGGGTACTTCATCTTCTCTCCCCTTTAGATATTAGGGGTGCAGCATAACAAAGAGCGGCAACTTGGGCCACGTCAGTGCTTGCCACACTTTGTCACAAAATACCGCGAAGCTGACATAGTCTGAGGGCCTCTGGCTGGCATACTGCCCCCGTCGATACCTGCCTGAACTCGCATCGACAGTTTGCCGTCAGGATGATGCAAACTCACTTTCCCCACCGTCGCGCCCTGCGGCGGTTTTTTTTGCCTGCGAACAACGATCCGGTAACAAAAACGCAAAAAAAAGGCCCAACTAGCATGGTGCAGGTTGGGCGAGACTTAATGTTTAATTGCAGTGGCATAGATATAGAGTCCCGCTTTTTGACTAAGTTCCGCCTACTTTGCTTTTTTCATCGAAAAACATTCCGCTAACACTCTTTCACATTCTCTTGACACTTCACGTTATGAAACGTACTTTTTAAACATTCGTTTAAGTGAGGTGTCCAGTGAGTAAAATCGATACCAAAAACCGTATTCTCGACGCCGCTGAAGTGCTGTTTGCCGAGCGGGGATTCGCCGATACCTCTTTGCGTCTGATCACCAGTGAGGCCGACGTCAATCTGGCGTCGGTGAACTATCACTTCGGCTCCAAGAAGGAGCTGATCCAGGCGGTGCTCGACCGCTACATGAGCCTGTTCATGCCCGATCTCGATGCCCGCCTGCGGGTGCTGATGGAGCAGGAACAGCTTACTCTGCTGCAACTGTTTGAAAGCTTTGTCGAACCGCTGATGAAACTCTCGGCGGTGCGGGCCAACGGTCCGGCCATCTTCATGCAGCTGTTGGGACGCGGCTATATCGACAGCCAGGGCCACCTGCGCCGCTTTATCACCGCCCAC
>NZ_JRGK01000057.1 GCF_000764645.1 Aeromonas finlandensis | reverse complement strand
GTTATCCCTAAATAGCCCACCCTCCAGCATAGAAAATCACCAGTGCCAGGGCGATGATAACAGTGCCCACATTCAGCTTGTGCCACTCCTTGGAGCAGATGCGGCCAACCACCAGCGAACCGAAGCCAAGCATGATGCCGGTCACGATGTTACCGGTAAGTACAATAAAGACCGCACATACCAGACCGGACATGGATCCGACAAAATCATTAAAATCGAGTTTACTCACATTACTCAACATCAAGAGCCCGACATACATCAACGCAGGAGCAGTCGCATAACCAGGCACCAGATAGGAGAGCGGTGAGAGGAACAGCATCAGCAGGAACAGGCCGCCGACCACGGTGGCGGTCAACCCGGTTTTGCCCCCCGCAGCCGTGCCTGCTGCCGATTCGATATAGACGGCGGCCGGTGATGCCCCCACCAGACTGGAGAAGATGCTGCTGACCGAGTCGGCACTGAGTGCCTTGCCGCTGTTGATGATGTGACCATCTTTATCCAGCAGATTGGCCTGCCCCGCGACCGCCCGGATGGTGCCGGTGGCATCAAACACCGCCGTCATCACCAGTGCCAGCACGCTTGGCAACACCAGCGGCGAGAGGGCGCCCATGATATCCAGACTGAAGATCAGCGACTTGCCCTGCTCGTCAGAGAGGCTCGGCAGGGCGAACAGCCCCTGATACTTCACCGCCGGATCGAAGATGAGGCCGAGGATGGAGATGGCGATGATCACCAGCAGGATCCCGCCCGGTACTTTCAGTTTCTCAAGGCCAAAGATAACGGCAAGACCGAGCAGCGTCATGATGACCGGCAAAGAGGTGATCTCCCCCAAGGCCACCGGGAATCCATCCATCGGATTCTTGATCACCAACCCCACCCCGTTGGCGGCGATGAGCAGCAGGAAGAGACCGATCCCGATACCGGTACCGTGGGCAATCCCCATCGGCAGGTTGTCGAGGATCCAGCTACGCACCCCGGTCACCGAGATGGCGGTAAAGAGCACCCCCATCAGGAAGACAGCACCGAGGGCCACCGGAATGGAGATCTGCTGCCCCAGCACCAGACTGAAGGCGGTAAACGCGGTGAGGGAGATGGCGCAACCGATGGCCATCGGCAGCTTGGCCCAAAGCCCCATCAAGAGCGAACCAAACCCCGCCACCAGACAGGTGGAGACAAACACGGCGGCGGGAGGAAAGCCCGCCTTGCCAAGCAAGCTGGGAACCACGATCACGGAGTAAACCATGGCGAGAAAAGTGGTGAGCCCCGCCAATACCTCCTGCCTGACGTTGCTGCCCCGCTCGCTGATCATAAAGTAGCGATCCAGCGCCCCTGTCGGCTGCTGCATCTGTTGACGCTGCGGTTGTTGTGAGGCCGCCTTGCCAGGGGCAACCCCGACCTGCTCTTCCCCGCTGTTTATTCTACTGTTCGCTTGGGTCATACCAAACTCCTTCACAAGCACCTGAATGTTCCATCACGAAATGGCGGCAGGATCTGTGGGTCTGCCGTTGCACACGCGGTGGCGGTGGCAAGACAGTGATCAGGGTTGGCAACAACACTCAAACGTTTGCCTTTCCAATCAAAAAACCGGGCCATTTCACGTTCTTGTTTAGGGGAAATCCCCTGCCGTGCTGCGGAGCCGGCGCCCCGGTGGGACGCGCCAGCCACCGTTTCCTGCGGGGCTGCGCCATGGCAGCCCCGACCCGTTCCTACCCCCGTTCGTGTACCAGCTGGCCATCCACATAGGTACGGTAGATGGATCTGTCATCCCCCAGGGTCAGCATCACAAAGAGCTTGTCCCGCAGGGTGGTGGAGTTGTCATAACGCAGTTGCTGCAACGGAGTGGCAACCGGATCGAGCACCACGAAATCCGCCTCCTTGCCCACCGCAAAACTGCCGATCTTCTCGTCCAGCCCCAGCGAATGGGCGCCGCCCAGGGTAGCGAGATAGAAGGCCTGATAGGCCGAGAGCCGCTCCCCTTGCAGTTGCATCACCTTGTAGGCTTCGTTGAGGGTCTGCAGCATGTTGAAGGTGGTGCCGGCGCCGATGTCGGTGCCCATCCCCACCTTCACCTGCTTCTGCCACGCCTTGTGCAGCTTGAACAGGCCGCTGCCGAGATAAAGGTTGGAGGTGGGACAGAACGCGATGGTGGAACCGGTCTCCTTCAGGCAATCCCACTCCGGCTCTTCCAGATGGACGCAGTGGGCAAACACACAGTTGTGGCCGGTCAGCCCGTGCTGGTGATAGACATCGAGATAGCCCTTGTGGGCCGGGAAGAGGGATTTGACCCAGGCGATCTCATCCTTGTTCTCGCACAGATGGGTGTGCAGATAGGTGGTAGGAAACTCTTCCCGCAGCCGTCTGGCCATCGCCAGCTGCTCGGATGTCGAGGTGGGTGCAAATCGTGGTGTGATGGCATAGAGCAAGCGCCCTTTACCATGCCAGCGCTCGATCAGCTGCTTGCTCTGCTCATAGCTGCTCTCGGCAGTGTCGAGCAGATAATCGGGCGCATTGCGATCCATCATCACCTTGCCCGCGATCATCCGCATATTGATGCGGCTTGCGACCTCGAACAGGGCATCCACCGACTCGGGGTGCACGGTGCCGAACACCAGCGCGGTGGTGGTGCCGTTGCGCAGCAACTGCTTGATAAAGAACGTGGACATCTCGCGGGCATACTCGAGATCGTTGTAGCGCTGCTCGGCCGGGAAGGTGTGGCGGTTAAGCCACTCCAGCAACTGCTCGCCGTAGGCTCCCACCATCTCGCTCTGGGGATAGTGAATGTGGGTATCGACAAAGCCAGGTACTATCATCTTGCCGCGATAATCGCGCACCCGCACCTCGGCAGGAATGCGAGCCTGTCCCTCCTCCCACTGACCGAACCAGTCGATACAGCCGTTGCGAATGATGAGCAGGCCATCCTCGATAAGACGGGCATTAGACTCAATCTCTTCCGGGTGGTCTACCACCCGGGTGATATCGAAGAAACTGCCGCGCACTGCTTTGACAGAGTTGTCGTATTTCATAACCGTTTCCCTGTTTCTTGTATTCTGTTTTAACGATGTGGCCGGTTTAACACTCAGACCCGCTCGGCTTGCGGTACAGCAATCTGACCGGGCTTCGCTTGTTGCTCAACCTTACTGTCGTGACTGTGGACAGTGACGATCACATCCGGCTTGTCACTCAACTGGATCACCTCGACCACATCGCCGATGCTGGCAGCCTTCTTGGCCGCGGCCTTGGCCTTGCGTGTGCGACTCTGGGGCAACACCAGATTCATGATGATGGCGGTGATACCACCGGCGCAGATGGGGTTCTCTACCAGCACGTAAATCGCATCGGGCAGCACTCTGAAGACACTCGGGTCATAAGAGACACCGAGACCAAGCCCCAGTGACGTCGCCACGATGAGGCTCTCCCGGCGGTCGAAACCATAACTCATGATGATCCGGCAGCCTGCGATGGCAATCATCGAGAACATGATGGTCATCGCCCCCCCGAGCACGGGAGATGGAATGGTGGTAAAAAAGCGCCCGACAATCGGGAAGATGCCCATGATCACCAGGATCATGGCGATGAATTTACCCACATGACGAGAAGCGACCCCGGTCATCTGGATCACCCCGTTGTTCTGGGAGAAGGTGGTTAAAGGGAGTGACCCCAACGCCGAGGCGATCACCGAGACCAGACCATCCGCCAGCACCCCACCGGAGAGACGGCGGGTGTACTCCTCCCCTTCCACAGGACGATGAGACACCATCGCGGTGGCGGTCAAGGCGCCAACCGCCTCCAGCACACTCAACAGATAGATGGTGCCCGCCACCAGAAATGCACCGAAATCAAAGGAGAAACCATATTTGAACAACATGGGCACCGTCACTAACGGCAACCCCTGTAGCACTGAAAAGTCGACCATGCCCAACATAATAGAGGCGATGTAACCGACGAACAGACCAATGGCGATGCCCCCCATCCGTAGCAAGGGACTCTTGCAACAGTTGAAGCCAACCACCACGGCCAAAACCAATAGACCAACACCAATATTTTCATAGTTGCCAAACGTACCGCTACTTTTGGCTGCCATGCCGCCACCAAAGTCGATGATGCCAACTTTGATGAGACACAGACCGATCATCAACACCACGATGCCACTCACGGTGGGGGTAATCACCCGGGTCAGATAAGGCAGTGCAAACGATGCCGCCATGACCAGGAATGCACCCACAAATGAGATACCGAGCAAACAAGAGACCATCTGGGCCTCATCGATCCCCTCTTTTCCCATCGACGTTCCGAGGGTGATCATCACGGTCACAAACGAGAAATTCACTGACTGGATAGAGAGCAAACCAGAGCCGATTGGGCCATAACGGTTGACCTGTAACCAGGTGCCGATGCCAGAAGCGAGCATCGACATCGAGACCAGATAGGTGGTGATCTCGGGTGAAAGGTTAAGTGCAGCCCCGACGATCAAGGCAGGCGCAACCATGGGAACCAGTATGGCGAGCAGATGGGTCACCGCCCCGACCAGAGCTTGGCCGAATGGGGGCTGGTCTTCCAAGGCGTAGATAAGATCAGAGTCCTTGCGTGGTTTCACAGACATCTTTAATTACTCCCGGTGTATCGAAAACGATCCAGTAACCCCGAAGCATCACACCCCACAGTGACCCGGGTTGATCCGGCAGGTGGAGCAAGCTCCACCTGCCTATCTTTGCCTCTGTTGTGACTACAACTTGCCCAGTTCGCGCAGGATCTGCTCCGGCGTGAAGTGCCACTTGCGCAGCCAGACAC
>NZ_JRGK01000056.1 GCF_000764645.1 Aeromonas finlandensis | reverse complement strand
CCTGCGCGACACTGGTGGGCGATATCGAGCTGGCCGACGATGCCAGCATCTGGCCCATGGTGGCAGCACGGGGGGATGTGAACCATATCCGCATCGGCGCCCGCAGCAATATTCAGGATGGCACCGTGCTGCACCTGACTCGCAAGAGTGCCGGCAATCCTGACGGCTATCCGCTGCTGATCGGTGAAGATGTCACGGTCGGCCACAAGGCGATGCTACACGGCTGCACTATCGGCAACCGGGTGCTGGTCGGCATGGGGGCCATCATTCTGGATGGGGTAATTGTCGAGGATGATGTGATGATCGGAGCTGGCAGTCTGGTGCCACCGGGCAAGCGACTCGAGTCGGGCTTTCTATATATAGGGAATCCCGTCAAACAGGCTCGCCCGCTCAAGCCCACCGAGATCGCCTTTCTCAAAACCTCGGCGGACAACTATGTCCTGCTCAAGGATGAGTATCTGCAAGAGACCTGATAGGGCAGGCAGAAACAGGAAGCCCGGCATGATGCCGGGCTTCGCTTCTTATATCGCTATATAACAGTGCAGAACGGCTGACCGGAAATCAGTGGGCCTGATCCCAGTTGTCGCCGGTACCCGCTTCAACCAGCAGCGGCACATGCAGTTCGGCAGCGGCCGACATCTTCTCCTTGATGATGGCGGTGTACTCCTCCAGCTTCTCTTCGCGGATCTCGAACACCAGTTCATCGTGCACCTGCATCAGCATGCGGATCGACTCATCCTCGATACCGCGGATCCAGCTGTCCACATTGATCATGGCGCGCTTGATGATATCGGCAGCCGTGCCCTGCATCGGGGCGTTGATGGCGGCCCGTTCGGCTGCCTTGCGCAGACCGGCATTGCGGGACTTGATGTCCGGCAGATAGAGACGACGGCCAAACAGGGTTTCGACATAACCCTGAGCTTCCGCCTGCTGGCGGGTGCGCTCCATATACTCCAGCACGCCCGGGTAGCGTTCGAAGTAGAGATCCATGTACTTCTGTGCTTCGGCACGACCGATCCCCAGCTGCTTGGCCAGACCGAAGGCACTCATGCCGTAGATAAGGCCGAAGTTGATCGCCTTGGCGCTGCGGCGCATGTCGGTGGTGACCGCATCGAGCGCCACGCCGAACACCTCGGCGGCAGTCGCCTTGTGGATGTCCTTGCCCTCGGCAAAGGCGGTCAGCAGCCCCTTGTCACCGGAAAGGTGCGCCATGATGCGCAACTCGATCTGGGAGTAGTCCGCCGCCACCAGCTTGTAACCGGCGCTCGGGATGAAGGCCTGACGGATCCGGCGCCCCTGCTCGTTGCGCACCGGGATGTTCTGCAGGTTGGGATCAGATGATGACAAACGGCCCGTAGCCGCTACCGCCTGATGATAGGAGGTGTGTACCCGCCCGGTCTGCGGCTTGATCATCAGCGGCAACTTGTCGGTGTAGGTGGACTTGAGCTTGGCCAGACCGCGATGCTCCATCAGCAGTTGCGGCAGCTCATAGGTCTCCGCCAGCTCGGCCAGCACCTCTTCCGCAGTGGACGGTGCCCCCTTCGGAGTCTTTTTGATGATCGGCAGGCCCAGCTTGGTGAAGAGGATCTCCCCCAACTGCTTGGGCGAGGAGAGGTTGAACTCCTGTCCGGCCAGCTCGTGGGCCTGACGCTCCAGCTCCGCCAGCCGCAGTTCAATCTCCTGGCTCTGCTGATGCAGCAACTTGGGATCGATGGTAGTGCCGAGCAACTCCATCCGCGCCAGTACCGGCAGCAGCGGCAGTTCGATCTCGCTGAATACCTTGGCAAGGCCCGGCACAGCCTCCAGCTGACCCCAGAGGGTCTGGTGCAGACGCAGGGTGATGTCGGCATCTTCCGCCGCATAGGGGGCGGCCTGCTCCAGCTCGATCTGGTTGAAGGTGAGCTGTTTCACCCCTTTGCCCGCGATATCTTCAAATGAGGTAGTCTCGACCCCGAGGTAACGCTTGGCCAGCGAATCCATGTCGTGGCGGCTGGCGGTAGAGTTGAGCACATAGGATTCGAGCATGGTGTCGTAGGCAATGCCCTGCAGGTCGATGTCGTGGTTGAGCAGCACGTTGCGATCGTACTTGAGATTCTGCCCCACCTTGAGACGGGTCGGATCTTCCAGTAGCGGTTTGAGCTTGCCCAGCACCACGGCCTCGCTCAGCTGTACCGGCGCCCCGAGATAGTCGTGGCCAAACGGCACATAAGCGGCCTTGCCGGGCTCAACCGCGAAGGAGACGCCAACAATCCGCGCCTCCATATAGTCGAGACTGGTGGTTTCGGTATCGAAGGCAAACAGCGGCGCGGCCTGTAGTTGGGCCAGCCAATCATCAAACTCGGCCTCGTCCAGAATGCAGCGGTAGTCGGTTTCGATGGCGACAACCGGAGCGGCGCTCTCATCGCCAGCCTCCTCCTGTCCGGCGCTCTCGCTGCCCTCTTCACCACCGGACTCCAGCTCCTTGATCAGGTTGCGCAGCTCGTATTCGCGATAGACCGCCAGCAGGGACTCCTTATCGACCGGCTTGAGCAGCAGCTGCTCCAGACTCTGTTCCAGTTCGACATCGGTCTTGATGGTCGCCAGCCGATAGGAGAGACGAACCTGCTCCTCCTGCTCGCGGAACTTGTCGGCGAACGCCTTGGAGCCACGGAAGCCAAGGGCGGCCACCTTGTCGAGGTTGGCGGCAATCTCGTCGATGCTGCCAATCCCCTGCAGCAGGGCCAGTGCGGTCTTCTCGCCGACACCGGTCATGCCGGGAATGTTGTCGACCTTGTCACCCATCAGGGCCAGATAGTCGATGATGAGCTCTGGCGGTACGCCAAACTTCTCGATCACCCCTTCCCGATCGGTCTTCACATCTTTCATGGTGTCGATCAGGGTGACATGGTCGGAGACCAGTTGCGCCATGTCCTTGTCACCGGTACTGATCAGCACCGGCAACTGCTTCTCGGTCGCCTGACGGGCCAGGGTGCCGATCACGTCGTCCGCCTCGACCCCGTCGATCATCAAAAAGGGGAAGCCCATCGCCTTGATCATCTGATGGATCGGGCCGACCTGGCTGCGCAGGTCTTCCGGCATGCTGGGGCGATTGGCCTTGTATTCGGGATAGATGTCGTCGCGGAAGGTCTTGCCCTTGGCATCAAACACCACGGCCACATGACAGTCAGGATATTGCTTGCGCAGGCTGCGCATCATGTTGGCCATGACACGGACGGCGCCGCTCGGCAAACCGGTCGAGGTGCGCAGATCGGCCTGCTGGGAGGCGAAGAAGGCACGGTAAAGATAAGAGGAGCCGTCGACCAGAATAAGGGGATTGCTAGGGGCCATGAAATCGTCCTGCCAGAGATAAACAGCCGCTAGGATGCCACAGGCCCCCCCCTCACACCAAGGGGCGCAGCAACAGCACAAAGCGCCTGATAAAGGGACTCAAGCTGTGGATAACTCTGTGTTCAAAAATGGGGCACATCAAAACGCACAGTGGCAAAGCTGTGCACAAGAATATAAAAACCCATTAAAAACAATGCCTTGAGATCGCAAAAACCGATCGTAAGACAGTTAGAATGATCTCGATCAATGTGGAAAAAGATTTAAGGGAGTAAGTACGGCAGGATCCAAAACGAAACAATCCTAGCACAGCAAGATGACTTGACCAGCAGATGGCGAGCGATAACCATACAAAAGTACAACAATCCATCTTGGCTCACATTTTCAACAACGAGGAGTTTGCCATGAAAAAAGTGGCCGTGATTTTGAGTGGCTGCGGTGTCTTTGACGGAGCCGAAATCCATGAGGCCGTCATCAGCCTGCTGGCGCTGGCCCGCCAGGGTGCTGCCGTCCAGTGCTTCGCCCCGAATGTGGCGCAGCTCCATGTGATCAACCACCTGACCGGTGAAGTGAGCGAGGGAGAGAGCCGCAATGTGCTGGTCGAAGCGGCCCGCATCTGCCGTGGCCAGATAAAGGATGTGGCCGAGCTGGATGCGGCTGATTACGACGCGCTGCTGGTGCCCGGCGGCTTTGGCGCGGCCAAGAACCTGTGCGACTTCGCCATCAGGGGGGCCGAGTGCCAGCTCCAGCCCGATGTGCTGAAAGCGTGCCAGAGCTTTGCCAAAGCCAGCAAACCGGCCGCCTATATCTGCATCGCGCCCGCCATGATCCCGCTGATCTATGGCGCCGGGACGCTGGCGACCATCGGACATGACGAGGGCACCGCCAACGCCATCGAGGCGATGGGCGGCAGCCATCTCAACTGCCCGGTCAACGAGTTCGTGGTGGATCAGGAGCGCAAGGTGATCTCCACCCCCGCCTACATGCTGGCCAACACTATTGTCGAGGCGGCGGACGGCATCGAGAAGACGGTCAAACAGCTGCTGGCACTGTAATCCCCACCCCGCCAAAAACAGACGGGCCGCTCATGAAGCGGCCCGTTTTCAATTCTGCCTGAAGGCGATGAATTAGATGGTTTCGCCCATCTGATCCATTTTGCCCAGCAGGGCACGCAGACGCTCCTGCCATGCAACGTGCTCGTTGCGCAGCTGATGGTTCTCGTCTTGCAGCTTGCTGTTCTGCTCTTTCAGCTCGTCCAGCTCCATCTTCAGCAGGGAGATGTTGTCGACGGCGGATTGTACTTTGGATTCGAGTTGCTCAAGGACTTCTAGTGACATATGCATACCTGTTTGTTCAATTGCGATGCCCCACAGAGGGCGATTCAAGCGCGTGAAGCCAGCATACCCCGAGCGCATCGGCACAAACAAGCCAGTGCGCTGTAAAATGCGCCTTCCATAGATGTATTGTCTAAATATGCGTCTATTTTTCTCGCATCCTGCGCCCGAGTCGCGACAACACACTGAACCGTGCGTAAAAGGCCCCGCCAACAGCACATCATTGGCGCCCTCCTGACGGCACCGCCGTTATCCATGCAAGGCGATATAAGCCCCCAGCAACAGACAGGCGACGACATACATCAGCAGGCCGTAGAGCAGGTTCCAGCGCAGGATCAGCCCGGCACTGAGGTTATAACGGGAGGCCAGCGCCAGATTGGATCCGGAGAGCGGACTGGTGCCGGTGGCAAGCCCCCATCCCAGCAGGAAACACATGCCGAGCAGGCTGGGATCCGGCGCCAGCGGCCAGAGCAGCGGCGCCAGCCCGGAGATACTGATGAGCGGATGCACCCCGACGATGGCCACCAGCAGGATCAGCAGCAGAGTGAGGGATGCTTCGAGCCAGCCAAAGTGGTTGAACAGTGGCAGGCCGTGCCCGGCACCGAGATCGATGACCGACAGCGCACTGTTGATGCCTGCCGCCAGCAAACCGGCCCCCAGAAACAGCACCAGCTGACCACCGATGGCGGGAAAACGCTCCACCACCTGCCGCTTGAGGGCCGCCTTGCGCCCTGCCCTCGGCATAAAGAGCAGCGCCAGCAGCGGGGCCACCAGCGCGATCACCGCCAGAATGCCGAGCTGGGGCCAGATCTGCTTGATGAGGAGTACCAGCAGCGCCAGCGTGACCGGCAACCCCAGGGTCTGCAGCCGCAGCGGATAACCGGCAAAGTCGGCCACCCCGAGCCGTTCCACCTGCCAGGCGGTCAGCCCCATCGCCAGCAAGGCGGCGAGGATCCCGAACGGCAGAATATGGGAGAGCTGCAAACCCGGTGCATAGGTGAGCGCCACCGCCATGGCGACAAAGAAGGGCGACCAGAAGGCGGCAGCACAGAAGATCCGGCTCAGCACCATCACCTGACGCCGCTCCAGCGTGCCGCCCCGCTCCAGCCTATCGCCGATGATGAACAGCACCGAGAGGTTGATGACCGCACCCAGCAGATTGAGGCTGGCCATGGTACTCCACAGCCCCTTGCGCCCAGTCCAGGAGGTGGTACCGGTCAGCAGGCCGGAGGTGGCGAGGTTGAGGGTGCTCACCGCGGCAAACATGGTGAGCATATTGATGTTGGGCAGCAGCCAGTCACCGGCGGTGAGGGTCGCCCCCTGCCACCAGGAGAAGAGCAGCAGCAATAGAGCGGCACCATACAGGGCTAACGCCTGACGCTTGGCTGCCCCCACCAGCCAGGGCCAGGTGAGCAGGGAAGCGGCCCAGGCTGCAATGGCCGCTGGCCAGGGGGAGAATCCCAGATAGAGATGCAGCAGGTTGAGCAGCCACATCCCCAGGATCAGATAACCCGACCAGCGTTTGGCCATCGACTACTCCGGCCGGGAGATCAGAGACACTGATCCATATCCAGTGAAGGTTTGTCGCACTCCGGACGGCCGACGATCTTGGCCGGTACGCCAGCGACCGTGGTATGAGGTGGCACCGGGTTGATCACCACGCTGCCCGCGCCGATTTTGGCGCCCCTGCCCACTTCGATATTGCCGAGCACCTTGGCGCCCGCCCCTATCATCACTCCTTCGCGGATCTTGGGGTGGCGATCGCCGCTCTCCTTGCCGGTACCGCCGAGGGTCACGCTCTGCAGGATCGAGACATCATCTTCAATCACCGCCGTTTCACCGACCACGATGCCGGTGGCATGGTCAAACATGATCCCCTTGCCGATACGGGCGGCCGGGTGCACATCCACCCCGAACACCACCGAGATCTGGTTTTGCAGATAGAGCGCCAGCGAGCGGCGCCCCTGACGCCACAGCCAGTTGGCGACCCGATAACCCTGCAGGGCATGGAAACCCTTGAGGTAGAGCAGCGGGGTGGAGAAGAGATCGACCGCCGGATCCCGCTCCTGCACGGCGCAGATGTCGGCCGCCACCACCGCCAGCAGCTCTGGCTCACTGCGCAGCGCCAGCTCGATCACTTCGCGCAGGGCGATGGCGGGCATGGTGGCGCTGTCGAGTTTGTTGGCCAGCTGGAAGCTGAGGGCCGAGCGCAAATTCTTGTGATTGAGAATGGTGGAGTGGAAGAAGCTGGCCAGCATCGGCTCCTGGGCCGCCATGCACTCCGCTTCTTGCTGAATTTTGTGCCAGGTTTTGGCAACCAGTTCATCCATGTTGCAGCCTACTGTTGTTCTGGGTGAGGGCTCTGTTGTTCTTTTGTCAGCACCGAGATGGGGTCCATGTGGATGATGACATCCATCCGCTCGAATGCCTGGCGTACCGCCAGTTCGGCTTCATCGGCGATCTGATGGGCCTTGACCAGGGGGATCTGATCATCCAGTTCCAGATGCAACTGTACGAATCGGGTCGGCCCGGATTGACGGGTGCGCAGGTCATGTACGCCGTGTACACCTTCTACGGCACAGCAGAGCGCCATTATTCTCGCTTGTTCTTCGGCTGGCAACTGACGATCGAGCAGGGCCTGCACCGACTCGTAGCCAATGTGAATAGCGCCCCACAACAGGAACAGCCCGATCAGGATGGCAAACGTACCGTCGGCCCAGTACCACCCCTGCCCCGCCAGCACCAACGCCAGCAAGACACCGGCATTGAGCAGCAGATCGGAACGGTAGTGCAGCATGTCCGCCTTGATGGCCACGCTGTTGGTCTTGCGAATGACAAAGCCCTGAAAGCTGACCAGCAGTAGGGTCAGCACGATGGAGCCACCGCTGACCCAGAGCCCCGCCTCCAGCCGCAGGATAGGCGCCTGATTGAGCAGGGATGAGATGCCGTGCATCACCAGCAGCAGCGCCGAGCCGGAGATAAAGGCTGACTGGATCAGCCCCGCCAGCGACTCCGCCTTGCCGTGACCGAAGCGGTGCTCGTCATCGGCGGGCGCCAGCGCATAGCGGATCGCCAGCAGGTTGATGATGGAAGCGCTCACATCCATAAAGGAGTCGGTGAGCGACGCCAGCAGGGTTGATGAATCTGTCATCAGCCAAGCGATCAATTTACCGATGATCAGCAAGCTGGCGGTGGTAACCGCCGCCATGCTGGCAAAGGTCACCCAACGGGAATATTGTTGATGGCTCAAAACAGGCTTTCCTATGACGGTGAAAAATTTATTATACCCTGACCCCGGCGTCAGTTTGGCGCGAAAATCTGCGGAATAACTCCAGATGAACAGAATACTCCTGGTCGACGACGATCTTGACTTGACCCAACTGCTCACCGAAATTCTGACCCTGGAAGGATTTCAGGTCACGGTCGCCGAGGATGGTGAAGAGGGGCTGCAACGACTGGCGGAGCAGCGCGTCGATCTGGTGCTGCTCGATGTGATGATGCCCAAGCTCAACGGCTTTGCCATGCTGACCAAGCTGCGCAAGACCCACGACACCCCGGTGCTGATGCTGACCGCCCGCGGTGACAGTCAGGATCGGGTCAACGGTCTGGAGGCGGGCGCCGACGACTATCTGGCCAAACCGTTCGATGATCGGGAGCTGCTGGCCCGCGTGCGCGCCATCCTGCGCCGCACCCAGAGCGCCCCGCCCCAGCGTGGCAACTCCTCCGACGAAGTGCACTTTATGGACATCGTACTGCAACCCGGCCTGCAGCAGGCCCGCTGCGGCGAACAGCTGCTGGAGCTGACCGCCACCGAATTCGGACTGCTGGAGTGCCTGCTGCGCAATCCCGGCCAGATCGTCAGCAAGAGCCACCTCTCCGAGCAGGTACTGGGCAAGAAACTGGAACCCTTCGATCGGGCCATCGACATGCACCTGAGCAACCTGCGCAAGAAGCTGCCGGAGCGCATCGATGGCCAGCCCCGCTTCAAAACCGTACGGGGGCGCGGCTACCTGTGGCTAGAGCAAGAGTAAAGAGCGCCAGTTCCCTCAACGGGATATCGACCCACATCTTCCTCTGGTTCTGGTTCATGCTGCTGGTGATGCTGGCCGCCGTGATCAGCCTGCCGACCCTGGACCCTCGCAACCAGATCCCGTTGCCGACCCATGAGGCAGCCCGGATGCAAAACAATGTCGAGACCCTGCTCAATGCCGCCGACCCGGAGCAGGATTTCGATCTGGCCAAGGCGATGGACAATATCGCCATGCTGCCAGTGGACAATGTCTACCTGCGCGACGAGAAGGGGCAGATCCAGTCCACCACCCATCCGCGCAAGTTCGTGGTGCGCTTTATGGTGGATGCTGACGACCCAGCCAACCCCATGCTGGGCAACGAGGATCGCAAGGCGATCGCCGGCCCCTTCCTGATGGAGCACCACGGCCACCGCTACCACGTCTATTTCGGCCTCAATGCCGAGAACCCCTACCTGTTCCTGTTTATTCAGGTGCTGGATCACCCGATCCGCATTCTGGGCATCTCGATGCTGGTCAGCACCCCGCTCTGTCTGCTGCTCGCCTGGCGGCTGACCCGTCCCATCCTGCAACTGCAGAAGTCGGTCTCCCAGCTGGCGGCCGGCAATCTGGAGGTGCAGATCCCCAACCTGGGACGGGGGGATGAGATCGGCCAGCTGGCGGATAACGTCAGCCGCATGGTGGACACGCTCAAAAACATGATCCAGAAGCAGAAACAGCTGCTCTCGGATATCTCCCACGAGCTGCGCAGCCCCCTCACCCGGATGCAGCTGGCGCAGGCGCTGATCCGTCGCAAGCAGGGAGACAGCGCCGAGCTGGCGCGGATCGAATCGGAGATTGGGCGGCTGGACAAGCTGATCGGCGATCTGCTCGATCTGTCGCGGGTACAGCAACATGTGGAGGCGCCGGTGGTGCAACCGCTGGCTGAGCTGCTGGAACCCATCCTGGAAGATGCCATGTTCGAGGCAAACCAGAGCGGCAAGCAGCTCAGACTGCCGCCGCTGCCCGCCGAGTCGATCCAGATGTGGCCCGAGCTGCTGGCCCGGGCAGTGGAGAACCCCCTGCGCAACGCCCTCAAATATGCCCGCGAGTTCATCAAGGTGGACTGGTATCGGGAAGGGTTGGAGTGGGTTATGACCATTCGGGATGACGGCCCCGGTGTGCCTGACGAGCAGCAGGCGCTGCTGTTCCAGCCCTTCTTCCGGGTCGATGACGCCCGCAACGCCAAGACTGGCGGCACCGGGCTGGGGCTGGCCATCGCCTCGGAGGCGATCCAGCGCCACGGCGGCACCATTGCGGCCAGCAACAATCACCCGACCGGGCTGACCATCACCATCCGCTTGCCCATCGCCTGATCCTTTTCATCCGGACGGGCGCTGGGTATGCTGGCGCCCCTTCTTGGCTTTACATCTCTTTGCAGGAACTCGTCATGCTCGATATCGTCCTCTACCAGCCGGAAATTCCGCCCAATACCGGCAATATCATCCGGCTCTGCGCCAATACCGGTTATCGGCTCCATCTGATCGAGCCGCTGGGATTTGAGTGGGATGACAAGCGGGTAAAGCGGGCGGGACTCGACTATCACGAGTTTGCCGAGGTGAAGCGCTGGCCAAGCTATGAGGCCTTTCTGGCAGCCGTGGCACCCAAGCGGGTGTTCGCCTGCACCACCAAGGGCCGCACCGCGCACTCGGCGGCCCAGTATGCCCTTGGCGACGCCCTGCTGTTTGGCCCGGAGAGTCGTGGCCTGCCCATCGAGATCATCGAGAGCCTGCCGTTCGAGCAGCGGCTGCGCATCCCGATGGTGCCCCAGAGCCGCAGCATGAACCTCTCCAACGCGGTGTCGGTGTTCGTCTACGAGAGCTGGCGCCAGCTCGGTTACGACGGCGCCATGTAAGCGCCATCGCGGATCAGTGGCGGGCGTCGAGCAGATGCCCGCTGCGCTCCAACCGCCAGCAGGTGACCCCCAGCGACAAACCGCGCCCCACCATCAGTGCCGCCATCGCCGCCCATAAAGCGGCCACGCCCCACGACTGACAGAACCACCAGACCGGGAAGAAGCCGCCAAAAGCGGCCAGCAACATGCTGTTGCGCATCTCCCGCGCCCGGGTCGCCCCGATGAACACCCCGTCCAGCAGGAAGCACCAGACCGCCAGCAAGGGCATGGCAATCAGCCAGGGAAGCTGACGATTTGCCTCCGCAACTACCGCCGGAATGTCGGTGATCTGCCCCACCAGCCAGCTGCCCAGCAGGGCGAACCCCAACGTAAATGCGGTTGCAATCAGCGCGGCCCAGCCCAGATTGAGCACGATGGCCTCCCGCAGTTTATGCCGATCCCGCTGACCGATGGCTCGCCCCACCATGGCCTCCACCGCGTAGGCGAAACCATCGAGTCCGTAGGAGATGAGCATCAGGAAGTTGAGCAGCACCGCATTGGCGGCCACCGCCACATCCCCCAGCCGCGCCCCTTGCAGAGTCATGAAAGCGAAGCAGAGCTGCAAACAGAGGGAGCGCAGGAAGATATCGCGGTTGAGGCCGAGCAACCGCACCATAGGCGCAAATTGCCGCCAGCGCTGCCAGCCATCCTGCCACACCGTCGGCGCCAATTGCCCCAGCTGACGCCGCACCAGCCAGATCCCGGCGGCCAGCGCGCAGTAGTCCGCCATGACCGAGGCCGCCGCCACGCCCCGCACCTGCCAGCCGAGCCCCAGCACAAACAGGGCATCGAGCGCCATATTGACCAGATTGGTGAGGATCAGCATCACCATGGGGCTGCGAGCATCCTGCATCCCCAACAACCACCCCATGATCACCAGATTGCAGAGCGCCGCCGGGGCACTCCAGATCCGTACCGCCACGTATTGGCCAGCATAGAGCTGCACCTCGGCCGAGCCGCCACTCAGGGCGATCAACCGGGGTAACAGGGGGAAAAGCAACAACAGCAGCGCCAACCCGAGGGCAATGGCCAGCCCCAGCGCCCGCAGCAGGGTATCGAGCTGGGCGCGGCCGTCGGCGGCGCCGTGTGCCTGCGCCGTCAGTCCGGTAGTCGACATCCGCAGGAAACCGAGCAGCCAGAAGATGAGGTTGATCAGGGTCGCACCGACCGAGACGCCCCCCAGAAACCAGGCCTGACCGAGATGACCGATCACCCAGGTGTCCACCAGCCCCAGCAAGGGAGTGGTGATATTGGAAAAAACCATGGGCAGGGCGAGGGCAAAAACAGCGCGGTGGCGAGAGGGATCCCGCCACCAGAGGGCAACAGATTGGGTCACTCTCAGTGGCCTGTCAGCTTCAGGATGCGGGAGAAGTCAGAGAGCATGGTGGCCATCTGCACCCGCGGCACCTGATCCGGTGCCACCTGCGGGCGGAACACCCCCTGCAGCTTGCCCTTGGGATTGATGAGCACGATGGAGGCGGAGTGATCGATCAGGTAATCCTTCTCCCCCTCATTGGCGATGGAGTAGACCAACCCCAGATTGCGCACGAACGGGAACAGCTTGTCGTGGGGGGCTGTGGCCGCCTTGAACTCGGGATTGAAGAAGGCGGTGTAGGTCTTGAGACGGGGAATATCGTCACGCTGGGGATCCGCCGAGATAAACACCACCTGGCTATTGGGTGCCATCTTCTTCAGCTGATCATAGACGGAGCGCATATCTGCCAACGTGGTGGGGCAGATATCGGGGCAGAAGGTGTAGCCGACGAACAGAAAGGTCCAGTGCCCCTTCAGATTAGCGGGAGTAAACGGCTGATTATTTGCATCAGTAAATGCGAAGTTATTGATATCCCGCCCGGCCGGGTAGTAGTCGGCCTGCTCCGGCTGCTCTGGCTTCGTAGCGTAGAACGCGACGATCAGGCAGCTTGTCAGCAGTAGAAAAAGCAGGGGATAGCGAAGCTTCATCATCACAAGAGACCCTTTCAGTTCAATGCAAATGGCCTGCGATGGCCAAACCAGAGGGGACATTGTACCCCAGCGAGCCACCAAGGTGGGTCAACCTTGTGCAGCCCCTGTCAGGAGTCGACCATTTGGCACAATTGATCGCCAGTGTCGGTCATAAAAAAACCGGCCCCCTCGGGTGCCGGTTTATGGGTGGATTTGTTTGCCTCTTATCCTCAGGGGCGAGCGTTGCGCCCCTGCTGCAACATTTTTCCGATGGTCCGTACGCCGATGGGAATGACGGGGGCCAGCCTGCCCTCTTCCCCCTGGCGATCGCCATAGCCCCGCTTGAACAGCAGCACCAGACGCACCACCTTCTCTTTCGGACATCCCAGCCAGAGCGTCCAGTGCGATCCCCTGTGGTGCAACCAGAGACCGTAGAACCAGGTCATCCGGCTACCTTTGACAAAACGGGTGATTGACGATTCCGCTGGCGCCGCCGCCTCTGAATCCCATGGCGATCTTGATGCCATACCAGTCCTCCTTGACCGACAGGTCATGTTGCTTCGTCGGCCTGAACTGGGAACAGGCCCGTCACGACTATCTGCAACCACTACGAGTGGTCCCTCCGCCAGACCAGGCTCGGGATCTCCCCACTCCCCCTTCATATCCCGTGAAGGTGTACTGCCCGATTCTCGTTGTTACCGGCCCTCCCATCACGGCTCATTACTGTTGCCCGGGGGAGGCACCAAGCCCCGTCTCGGCGACAGGGCACAGATCTGAGCATATATCTGAAATGGATGATTGGTAGCCGGTCGCGCAGGACAAAAATGCCGTCGCCGATGATCTGTTTGATATGACAGGGAAAGTGCACCAGAAACAGCACGGCCTCCCGAAGGAGGCCGTGTGGCATACGCAGTTGGCGGGGATGATTACATCCAGTCGGCGTTGCGGATCACCCCGACCGCCAGCCCTTCGATGGTGAGCTGCTGGCAGGAGAGATCCACCTCGATGGGGGCGAGCTCTTCATTTTCCGGCAACAGCCATACCTGACTGCCCTTGCGCTGGAAGCGCTTGACGGTGACATCCTCATCGAGACGGGCAACGACCACCTGACCGTTGCGCACCTCCTGGGTCTTGTGCACCGCCAGCAGATCGCCATCCAGAATGCCGATGTTCTTCATGCTCATCCCCTGCACCCGCAGCAGAAAATCTGCGCGCGGATGGAACAGGGCGGGATCAACCTGATAGTGGCTCTCGATATGCTCCTGAGCCAGGATGGGTTCGCCGGCGGCTACCTTGCCGATGAGCGGCAGGCCGCTCTCTTCCAGCACCTCTTCCTCTTCGAGCAACAGGCGAATGCCGCGGGACGTGCCCGGCATGATCTCGATGACCCCTTTTTTGGCCAGGGCCTTCAGATGTTCTTCGGCCGCATTGGCCGACTTGAAACCAAGCTTCTGGGCAATCTCGGCACGAGTCGGCGGCATGCCGGTCTCGCTCATGTTCACCTTGATCAGCTCCAGCACTTCGGCCTGGCGGGGGGTAAGGGGTTTCATAGAATTGGCACCTGTCTTTTTATACAGCACACTGGCAGTATATACAGTGCAGTGGCCAAGGCAAGGCGCAGCTGACATTTGTCGCAACCAACCCCTCATTTACTGCTGTTTTGATCCTGCGCAGCCGACTCATCGTACCTCTCGGCGACAAGGGGCTGCCAATTTGCTATGCTCACGCCGCATTTTTTTGGAGAGCAGACGCACATGTCCCTAGGACAGAAGATTTCCAGAGCCATCTTGCAATGGCCGGTCAGCGGCTTGGTCAATCACAAGAGCCTGCCGGAAAATCCCATCACAGAACTCAATCTGGATCCGGCCAGACCCATCGTCTATGCCCTGAAAACCAGTTCGATCACCGACCTGATGACCTTGCAGCAGTGCTGCGAGGATCTCGGTCTGCCCGGCCCCTTCACGCCGCTGGAACTTAACGGCCAGCTGCTGCCGCGCTATGTCTGTCTGGATCGTCCGCCTCCCCTGTTTGGCAAACGCAGCAAGCCGCTGCCCTTCCTGCAGGAGTTCCACCAGCTGCTGGATCTGCACAAGCAGGATCCCGAGCTGGATATCCAGGTAGTGCCCGTCACCCTGTTCTGGGGCCGCGCTCCGGGTCGGGAGGGCGAGGAGGCCTCCGGTCTCAACATCATCAGCAGCCTGGCGCCGAACCGGCTGAAGAAGGCGCTCATCGTGATCCTCAAGGGACGCGAGAATCTGGTGCGTTTCTCGCCGCCGCTCTCCCTGCGCTACATGGCCGACAAGCACGGCACCGACGAGGCGATCGCCCACAAGCTGGCGCGGGTCGCTCGCACCCACTTCAGCCGTCAGCAACTGGCCGCCACTGGCCCGAAACTGCCGAACCGCAACCTGCTGTTCAAGCAGCTGCTCGACTCCAGGGTGATCCAGCAGGCGATCGAAGAGGAGGCCCAGCGCGAGGGGATCAGCCTCGAGAAGGCGCAAAAGCGCGCCCATGGCTACATGGACGAGATCGCCTCCAACTTCTCCTACCGGCTGATCCGCCTTGGCGAGAGCTTCCTCGGCTGGCTGTGGAACAAGCTCTACCGCGGTTTGTCGGTCAATGGCGCCGAGAAGGTACGCCAGCTGGCGCAGGAAGGGCACGAGATCGTCTACGTCCCCTGCCACCGCAGCCACATGGACTACCTGCTGCTCTCCTACGTCATCTACCACCAGGGGATGGTGCCGCCCCATATCGCGGCAGGCATCAACCTCAACTTCTGGCCGGCGGGCCCGATTTTCCGCCACGGCGGCGCCTTCTTCATTCGCCGCACCTTCAAGGGAAACCCGCTCTACAGCACGGTATTTCGTGAATACCTCAACCTGCTGTTTGCCAAGGGTTACTCGGTAGAGTTCTTCACCGAAGGTGGTCGCTCCCGTACCGGCCGTCTGCTGCCGCCCAAGACCGGCATGCTGGCGATGACCCTGCAGGCGATGATGCGCGGGCTGGACAGGCCGGTCACTCTGGTGCCGGTCTATCTGGGCTACGAGCACGTGATGGAGGTGAACACCTACCACAACGAGCTCAAAGGGAGCCGCAAGGAGAAAGAGAGCTTCCTGCAGGTGCTCGGCATCCTGCGCAAGCTGCGCAACTACGGCCGTGGTTTCGTCAACTTCGGCGAGCCGCTGACTCTCAACAGCTACCTGAGCGAACACATCCCCGACTGGAAAAAGCACATCGGGGAAGAGGAGCGTCCGGAGTGGATGGCGGGCACCGTCAACAATCTGGCCGAACTGCTGATGACCCGCATCAACGGCGCTGCCGCCGTCAACGGCCTGACCCTGAGCGCGCTGGCGCTGCTGGCCGCCGAGCGCCACGCCCTGACCCGCGACGAATTGCAGGCCCAGCTCAACACCTATCTGGATCTGCTCAAAGCGGTGCCTTACAGCCCGCAGAGCACCATTCCGGATGAGGATGCCAAGACCCTGCTGGATCAGGCGATGGAGCTCAACAAGTTCGAGGTGAGCGAGGACAAGTTGGGGCAGATCATCAGTCTCGACCGCTATCAGGCGATCCTGCTGACCTACTACCGCAACAACATCCTCCACCTGTTCGCCATGCCCTCTCTGGTGGCGGCATTGATCGAACGGTGCGAAGGGATCTCCCGCAGCGAGATCATGGCCCGTTGCATCGACATCTATCCGCTGCTCAAGACCGAGCTGTTCCTGCGTTATGAAGAGGAGGAGCTGCCGGCGCTGGTCGACAGCCTGCTCGACGCGCTGCAAACCCAGCAACTGATCGAGACCCGCGATGACGGCTACTGGGTCAATCCGGCCAACCAGATGCGCCTGCTGCTGCTGGCTGAGAGCATTCAGGAGACCCTGCAACGCTACGCCATCGTGCTGACCCGGGTGCTGGCCCAGCCCCATATCGAGGCGGAGCAGCTGGAAGCGGACGGCCTGATGATGGCAGAGCGCCTTGGCACCCTGCACGGCATCAACGCCCCCGAGTTCTTCGACCAGAAGCTGTTCAGCACCCTGATCCACACCTTGCGCAAAGAGGGTTACCTCTCCCCCGAGTGCAAGCCGGATCTCGGCCGCTTCCAGGCGCTGGCCGACAACATAGTGCCGCTGCTGAGCAACAAGATCCGCCGCACCATTCAGGCGGGCAACCAGCTCTGATCAGCAACGCAAACAAAGAAGGCCGCATCATGCGGCCTTCTGTTTTCATTCGGTTTTACTCAGGGCGCGATCACGCCAGCAGGTAGTCGAGCACCAGACCGGCAAACACCAGCGCCCCCACATAGTTGTTGTTGAGAAACGCCTGGAAGCAGGCTTCCCGCTGCCGCTCGCGAATGAGCCGCTGCTGATAGACAAACAGCACCGCCGCCCCCAGCAATCCCCAGTAATACCAGCCCCCCAGCGCCATCAGATGGCCCACCACCACCAGCAGCAGCAGTGCCGCGAGTTGCAGCGCCCCGATGATCCGCTTGTCGTAACGACCAAACAGGATGGCGCTGGACTTGAGCCCGAGCTTGAGGTCGTCATCCCGATCCACCATGGCGTACTGGGTGTCGTACGCCACGGTCCAGAGCAGGTTGGCGAAGAAGAGCAGCCAGGCTACCAGCGGCAGGGCATCCGCCTGCGCCGCATAGGCCATCGGGATCGACCAGGAGAAGGCCATCCCGAGCACCAGCTGGGGGTTGGAGATAAAGCGCTTCATGAAGGGGTAGCTCACCGCCAGCAGCAGGCCGACAAACGACAGGCTGATGGTGAGCGGATTCATGGTCAGCACCAGCGCGAACGAGATGATCGCCAGCACGAAGAAGAGCGCCAGCGCCTCGCGGGGATCCACCTTGCCGGTCGGCAGGGGGCGACCCGAGGTACGTTTAACGTGGCCGTCGAAATCGCGATCCGCATAGTCGTTGATGACACACCCTGCCGAGCGCATCAGAAAGACCCCGACCACAAACACGGTCAGCACCCAGAGATTGGGCAGGCCACCGGCCGCCAGCCAGAGTGCCCAGAGAGTCGGCCACAGCAGCAGCAGGGAACCGATTGGCTTGTCGATGCGGGCCAACTGCATGTAAGCCAGTCCCCGCTCCTTGGTTAACAGATTCACTCCAGCTCCTTGTCACAAACGAGAGAGGGCAGAAACAGCTCATGAACCAGCAGTGGCCACTGCCCCAGAAACAGACGGGAACGACGCCCCCAGACGATGGCGGCCGGGCAACGGGAATTGGCGGCGATCTCAAAACGGGCCAATTGCAGATGATCGCGGCGGGCAGGCTCATGGCCAAATACCCGCTCGCCAAGCGGCTGCTCGCCAAGCTCGGCAATGCCGCTCCCTTGCAACGCAGCCTCGGCAAACAGGGTCCAGCCCAGTACCGCAGGCCCCCGGTCACCGTGCAGGATCACTTCCCGGCAGATCCCGGCGGGAGAGGTTGAATCCACCAGCCACTGCTCATCGGCAGTGAAAGCGACCGGACGATTGCCCAGCCACTCTACCGAAAAGTGGCGATTGTGCTGGCGCAGGCGCAGGGTCATGGAGCCAGGCTCCAGCAGCCAGGGACGCAACGTGGCGGGCAACTCGCAACCTTCGGGGGCCAGCCACCCGCTTAATGGCGTGAGGGGAACAGTCAACTCGGACTTCACAGCTTCACCATCCAGAGATTTCCGTGTTCAGGTTAAAATCCGGTTTATTATCCGTAAATCAATAGCGAAATGTAAGAACATCCGTGCTTGACGGCCCCGATGGCAACATCAAAAATGGGGTATCTCTTGCTGATGAGCCATCTATATGAAGATCTTCAAAATTCTGCTGGTGTTGTTACTGAGCTGCGGCGCACTTCAGGTCTATGCCTCCGAAGGAGAGGAGCCGCCTGCAGAGGGAGAGGCCGCAGCTGCCGCCAAGCCGGGTTTCTTCTACCACCTGCTGGATCCTGACATCATCACCAACTACCTGAGCGATGGCAAAACCCTCGGTTACGTCCGGGTCACGGTTGAGCTGATGGCAGAAAATGAGGGCGACCTCAAGCTGCTAGAGCAGCATGATCCGCTAATCCGCGACGCCATCATCCGCCTGATGGGCAGCAAGAGTCCCGAACAAATCAAGTCGCTGGTCAGCCGTGAAGAGCTGCGCAAGGAGTGCGAAACCAAGGCCAACGAGCTGCTGGTGAAAGAGACCGGCAAAAAAGCGGTGCGCGAGCTCATCTTCACCAAATTCCTCTATCAGTAATCCCACCCGTTTACTCACCCGCCAGCAGGGATCGCTCTTTGCTGGCGGGTTTGTCGTTTATTCGAAATGAAAATTGATTACAATACGCCCGTCGAGTCGTAGAGGTAGTCGTTATGGGCAGCAAAACCCTGTGTGAGTGGCGCCGCCACGAGATCCCCACCGATCTCAAGGCGCTGAGAAAAATCGTGCGCAAACCCAAGTTTGTCTGCGGCAAGTGTGCCCGCAGTGCCAACGAGAAGAGCTATCTCTGCCAGCCGTTGCGATTGAAAGAGGAGTAACCCCCTCCCTGTCAGTGGCTTATTGATCGGTCCAGCCCTGACGCCCCTGCTCGAACAGCCTGCGCGCCTGGGAGTCATTGGGACAGACACCGCGATACTCGCTGCCGGAGCGGCCAGCCAGATAGAGATGCTCCGGACGGCAATACCAGGCCAACCCCTTCTGACGTCCCTGCTCCCATAGCTCGGCATCCACCTTTTTGCCGCACTGGCCCTGATGGAACTCGACTCGATCGGCAGTAAAGCCCAGCTTGCCATCGGCCTCCCCCACATCGCCCCACACCTTCTCGCAAGGGTCGTCGTTGGAGACGCAGCCACCCAGCAGGGCGGCCAACAGTATGATGGTGAGTCGCATAGTCATCCTTGAGTGTCATTTGGGCAGTTCATTCTACCCAGCAGCAAGGCAACGACCAAGGGCGATGCACCAGCCTTGTGAGCGCGGCAAAAAAATCAGGCGGGCACAAAGCCCGCCTGTTCGTTCAATGCCGTGGTTCACTGGTCATCGAAAGTGTCATCATCCTGCCAGCTTTCATCTTCCCACTGTTCCAGCTCTTCTTCCCAGGATTCCGGATCCCACTCGTCATCGGAGGAGTCGTAATCCGGCTTGTGTCCACCCATCTTCGCTCTCCTTGGATAGTTCACCCGCACTCCAATTTTATCCGGAAATGTCGGGCTCGCCAGTCAAGGGGAGATCAAAGTTTGACCAGGGTGCGCCCGGCGATCTGGCCCAGCGTGATGGCCTCGGCGGCCTCAACCACCTGCTCCAGCCCAATCTCGGTGACGGCCTGTTCGAAGAAGCTGGCGGGCAGATCCCTCGCCAGTCGCTGCCACGCCAGTTGACGACGCGCCAGCGGGCACATCACCGAATCGACCCCCTGCAGGCGCACGTTGCGCAGGATGAAGGGCATCACGCTGGTTGGCAGATCGAAACCGCCCGCCAACCCGCAGGCCGCCACGGCGCCGCCATAGTTCATCTGGGCCAGCAACTTGGCCAGCACCTGGCTGCCGACGGTATCGATGGCGCCGGCCCACAGCTGTTTTTCCAGCGGCTTGGCGGGCACCAGCAGTTCGCTGCGCGGCACGATGCGACTGGCACCCAGCGCAGTCAGCATGGCGCCCTGCTCTTCGGGACGACCGGTCAGCGCCGCCACCTGATAGCCAAGGGCTGCCAGCAGAGCGACCGAGGTGGACCCCACGCCGCCCGCCGCGCCGGTGACCAGCACCTCGCCACTTTCGGGAGTAATGCCCGCCTCTTCCAGCGCCAGCACGCAGAGCATGGCGGTGAGACCGGCGGTACCGATACACATGGCTTGCCGCTCATCGAGCCCGGCGGACAGCGGCACCAGCCAATCCCCCTTGACCCGTGCCTGTTCAGCCATGCCGCCCCAGTGCCCTTCGCCCACGCCCCAGCCGGTCAGCACCACCTTGTCGCCGGGCTGATAGCGGCTGTCGGCAGATTCGAGCACGGTACCGGCGAAGTCGATGCCGGGCACCAGCGGCCACTGGCGCACGATCTTGCCCTTGCCGGTGATCGCCAGCCCATCCTTGTAGTTGATGGAGCTGTAGGTGACCGCCACCCGCACCTCACCTTCCGGCAACTGGCTCTCGGCCAGCCGGGTCAGAGTCGGAACAGTCTTGCCGTCTTGGTTTTCCAGTAACAGAGCCTTGAACATGGTTGCCTCTTTAATGACATATGAAAAGGGATCAGCTGCTTTGGCGCTTTTGCAATTCAAACTCGAGGGGCTGGGTACTCTCTTGCAGCTCCTCGCCCGCCAATTTACGCAGGATCATCTCGGCAGCCATGCTGCCCATTTTGCGATAGGGAATATGGACCGACGTCAGCGCAGGATAACAGGCCTTCGCCACATCGGAATCATCGAAACCGGCAATGGCCAACTTGCCGGGCACACTCAGGTGCCGCCTCTGGCACTCGAACAGCACCCCCGCCGCCAGCTCGTCGTTGACACAGATCAGCGCGTCCAGCTCGGGCCAGCGCAGCAGGAACTCCCCCAGCATGGCGGCTCCCGTGCTGAAACTGGGCACCTCCGAGGTATTGATCACCATATCGGGCGAGAGATAGCTCTCGAGCATCGCCTGCTGCCAGCCGCGCATCCGTTGTTGCAGCATCCACTGCTCCTGACGGGCACAGAGAAAACCGATATTGCGATAACCCCGCTCGATGAGATGGCGAGTCAACCGATAGCCGGCCTCCTGATTGGAGCCGCCGACACAGAGATCCATGGGATGGGGCACCAGCGCCCCCACCTCTACCACCGGCAGGCGGCTGTTACGCAGCAGCGCTTTGTCATCCGGCGACTCAAGGCAGCCCAGCACGATCACGGCAGCCGGATTGTACTGCAGCAGATGCTCCAGCTGTTCGCTCTGCTGACGCAGGTGTTGGGCGTCGCCCAGCACCAGCTGATAACCGGCTTTCATCAACCGCGGTTGCAGCCCGGCCATCAACTCGGCACTGGCGCGATCCAGCAGGCTTGGCACTATCACCAGAATGACATGAGAGGTCCCCGAGGCCAGCGCCCCGGCCGCCCGATTGGGGATATAGCCGAGCTCCTCCACCGCAGCTTCGATGCGCTCGCGCATCTTGTCGGAGACCATCTCCGGTGTGCGCAGGGCACGGGAGACCGTCATGGCCCCCACACCGGCCAGCTGAGCCACATCGTTGAGGGTCACCCGACCCGTGCTACGGCGCTTCTTTGCTTCTGACATCCATCCCATCCTCGACTTGCGGCGGCCCACTTTAAGGCAAAAGTGCGGCACAGACCATTTGCTCAGGGCCGATTCTACCCTCTTTCCCGGATCGCGGGGGCAAGATGACTCCCGTTAATGGGCAAAGTGATAGCGCTATCACAGTTTCATGTTAGCGCTATCTGATAGCGCTAACTTTCGAGATCACCCTCACAGTTTCCGAGCGGCAAGATCGTTAGATTGGCCCCCATCTTAACTAGCCGGATCACCACCATGCTGACTCAACTGCTGACCGAGGATGTCATCCGCATCGAACCCGCCGCCCGCGACTGGCGCCACGCCATCGAGCTGGCAACGGCGCCCCTGCTGGCCAATGGCACCATCGAGCCCTCCTACGTGGCGGCGCTGTTTCGTTCCCATGAGGAGCTCGGCCCCTACTACGTACTGGGCCCCGGTCTGGCGATGCCCCACGCTCGCCCCGAGGATGGGGTCAACCGGCTGGGTCTGGGGCTGACCGTCATCAAGCAGGGGGTCAACTTCGATTCCGAGGGTAACGATCCGATCCAGCTGCTGATCACCCTGGCAGCCAGCGACAGCAACTCCCACGTGGAGACCATCGCCCAGCTGGCTGAGCTGTTTATGAATGAAGAGGATGTGGCGGCCATCATTGCGGCCGACACCAAAGACGACATCTTGCGCATTCTGGCGCGCTACTGATCTGCGCCGAGGCGCACCTGACAAAGGAAGATACGATGAAAATTCTGGTTGTATGCGGTCACGGTCTGGGCACCAGCCTGATGATGGAAATGAGCATCAAGAGCATCCTGAAAGAGCTGGCGGTCACTGCCGAAGTGGATCACCGCGATCTGGCCTCCGCCGGTAGCGAAACCGCCGAGATGTTTGTCGCCACTCGCGACATCGCCGAGCAGCTGCAGAGCATGGGCGTCAACGGTCGTCTGGTGGCCCTCGACAACATGGTCGACAAGGCCGCGATGAAAGAGAAGCTCTCCACCGCCCTGCGCGAACTGGGCGCCCTCTAAGAATCCTCCATGCGGCCTGCGGGCCGCATCTTCCATTGCCAGGAGCTGACCATGGGATTTTTCAACTTTCTGATGTTTGACGTGCTGTCCGAGCCCGCCGTGCTGGTCGGCCTGATCGCGCTTATCGGCCTGATTGCCCAGAAGAAGCCGGTGACCGAGTGCATCAAGGGCACGGTCAAGACCATCATGGGTTTCGTCATTCTGGGGGCCGGTGCCACCCTAGTGATCAACTCGCTGGGTGACTTCGCCGTCATCTTCCAGCACGCCTTCGGCATCAAGGGGGTTGTCCCCAACAACGAGGCCATCGTCTCCATCGCCCAGACCTCGTTTGGCAAGGAGATGGCGATGATCATGTTCTTCGCCATGCTGGTGAACATCCTGATCGCCCGCCTGACCCCGTGGAAATTCATCTTCCTGACCGGTCACCACACCCTGTTCATGTCGATGATGGTGGCCGTGATCCTCTCTGCCGGTGGCATGAGTGGCGCCCCCCTCATCGCGGTGGGCAGTCTGGTGGTCGGTGTCGCCATGGTCTTCTTCCCGGCCATCGCCCACCCCTTCATGAAGCAGATCACCGGCTCCGACGACGTGGCGCTGGGTCACTTCTCCACCTGCTCCTACGTACTTTCCGCCCTGATCGGCGCCAAGTTCGGCAACAAGGCCCACAGCTGTGAAGATGTGCAGGTGCCCAAGAGCCTGCTGTTCCTGCGCGACACCCCGGTGGCCATCTCCTTCACCATGGGCATCATCTTCCTGGTGACCTCTGCCTTCGCCGGCCCCGAGTTTGTCTCCAGCGTCGCCAATGGCAAGCACTGGTTCATGTTCTCCCTGATGCAGTCCATCACTTTCGCGGCGGGCGTCTACGTCATCCTGCAAGGTGTACGGATGGTCATCGCCGAGATCGTGCCAGCCTTCAAGGGGATCTCCGACAAGCTGGTACCGAACGCCAAACCGGCGCTCGACTGCCCCATCGTCTTCCCTTACGCCCCCAACGCCGTGCTGATCGGCTTCCTGTCGAGCTTTGCCGCCGGTCTGGTGGGGATGGCGCTGCTCTACGTAATGGGGCTGACCGTCATCATCCCGGGCGTGGTACCGCACTTCTTCGTCGGCGCGGCCGCCGGGGTATTCGGTAACGCCACCGGTGGTCGTCGCGGCGCCATTCTGGGCTCCTTCGCCAACGGCCTGCTGCTGCTCACCATTCTGCCGGTGTTCCTGCTGCCGGTACTGGGCGACATCGGTGTGGCCAACACCACCTTCAGCGACTCCGACTTCGGCGTGCTGGGCATCCTGCTGGGGTTGATCGTTCGCTAATCCCGTCACCGCCAACAACAGAAACGGAGCGCATCGCGCTCCGTTTTTTTTCGGGTTGCCAGCCACCGGACAGGCAAGAAATAGTTCCGCTCATCCCTCTCTGAGCGCCCCCCAATCACTCGCCGCAAGCCATGCTGCTCTCCGACCAGACAGCATAAATAGCGCTGAATCAATAGCATAACCTCTCCACTACTGATACATAACCTGTTAGCCACGGTTGTTAACCTGCTCACAACAGGACTCCTTTGCTGTCTATAAAATGCCCGCGCTGGCATACAAATAACAAGACAAAAAGAGAACCCTACGATGAAAACCACCCTTAAAATAAGTGCGGTGGCAGTGGTCTTTGCGCTGTCCGGCTGCAACCAGAACGACTCTCAAGCACCTGCGAATATCAACCAACCCACGAGTACCCAGGCCCAAGCCCCCGGTGACGTGAGCCTGCGGCTCATTGAGACATCCGATATTCACGCCAACCTGCGCAGTTTTGACTACTACCAGGATGAGAAGGCCCCCCAGCTGGGATTCGCCCGTACCGCTGTGCTGATCAAGAAGGCACGTGAGGAAAATCCAAACAACCTGCTGATCGATAACGGAGACCTGATCCAGGGGACCCCCCTGGCCGACTACATCCATCAGCAGTTTGCCAACGATCTCGGCAGTGCCGGTGCTGACGAAGCCAAAACCAAGGCGTTTGCCGAACAGTGGTTCAAAAAACATACCCACCCGGCGATCAAGGCGCTCAACGTCATGAAATATGATGTCGGCAACCTGGGTAACCACGAGTTCAACTTTGGTCTCGACTTCCTGAAAGGGACCCTGAGCGGCGCCAACTACCCCTACATCAACGCCAACGTCTTCCAGGCCGACGCTTTCAGCCGTGATGGCAAGGGCGCCATCGACTGGAGCAAACAGTACTTCAAACCCTATGTGATCCTTGAGCGCCAGGTGATCGACGTCAACGGCAAGCCCCAGACCATCAAGGTCGGTTTTCTGGGGCTGACGCCACCACAGATCACCATGTGGGACAAGAGCATGCTGGAGGGCAAGGTGGTGGTGGCCGACATGGTTGAAACTGCCGAGCACTATATTCCACAGATGCAGGCAAATGGTGCAGACCTCATCGTGGTGGTCGCCCATACCGGCCTGATCGGCGGCGAACGAGTCAAGGGGATGGAACATGCTGCCCTGCCGCTGGCCAAAGTAAAGGGGGTCAATGCGCTGTTGATTGGCCATGCCCACCGCGAATTCCCCGGCGACAAGAGCTACGCCAACATCAAGGATGTGGATAACGTCAAAGGGACGCTGGCTGGCATCCCCACCGTGATGCCTGCGGTCACGGGCACCCACCTCGGGGTCATCGACCTGAAGCTGACATGGCAGGATGGCCGCTGGCAGGTTGCGTCAAGCAAGGCGGGATTGCGCAAGATCGACAGCAGCCCGACAAGTTATGAAGATCCGGATGTGGTGGATCAACTCACCACTGAGCATCAGGAGACCAGAGAGTGGCTGAAGACCCCGATCAGCAAAATTACCCAGCCGTTCTATAGCTATTTCGCTCGGGTGCAGCCCGATCCGTCCATCCAGATCGTGAACGATGCCCAGCTCTGGCGCGGCAAGGAGTTGCAGAAGGAGGGGCTGCTCCCCGAGCCACTGCCGATCCTCGCTGTCGCAGCCCCCTTCCGTGGCGGGCGCAACGGCCCCAAAGACTACACCTATGTGCCGACGGGTGAACTCTCTTTGCGCAACATCGCCGACCTCTATGTCTTCCCCAACACAGTACAAGTGGTCAAGATCACCGGTGCAACCGTCAAGGAGTGGCTGGAGAAGAGTGCCGTTCAGTACAACCAGATCGATATCACCAACACAGGACCGCAGGATCTGATCAACGAACAGTATCGCAGCTACTGCTTTGACGTAATCAGCGGGGTGAAATACGAAGTGGATGTCACCAAACCGGCGCGTTACACCATAGATGGCGTCAAGGTGAGCGACAGCTCGCGCATTACCAAGCTGACCTATCAGGGCCAACCGGTCGATCCGGATCAGTACTTCTACGTAGTGACCAATAACTACCGCGCCAGTGGCGGATGCCACTTCCCGGGCATCGATGGTAAGCAGATTGTGCTGGAAGATGGCTATGAAACCCCTCGCGCGCTTTCCGAGTACCTCACCGAGCTGGCAAGACAGTCGCCGAAAGAGGGCTTTACACCGAAAGCCGATGAGATCTGGCACTTTGCCAAGCTCCCCGCCAATCTGGACCTGCGTTTCTACACGTCCCCCAGCCCGGAAGCTCAGGCATTGGCCGCAGGCAAGTACACCTATCTGAAGACGATGCCGCCAAAAGGTACCCCGGGCGTTGATGACGATATCGCAGCCAAGGGTCAGTACAAGCTGAATCTGGCCCCCTAATCTTCATCAGGTCACAGTGACTGGATAACGAAAAAGCCCCCTCCAGACCGGAGGGGGCTTCTTTTTATCGATTACAAACTGACGATCTGGTGTGCGGGGCATCAAGCACCCTGACTCTGGGCTGCGCTAGTCACTCTCCAGTGCGGCGAGGCAATGCGAGAGGGTGCGGGCCAGCGCCCCCTGATTGCGCAGCACCACGGCGCGGGCCTGCTCCCCCATCTCGCGGCGGGCGGTCACATCGGCAAACAGCTGGCTCACCTGCTCGCCCAGAGCGGCAGCATCGGCCACGATGGCGGCGCCCCCCTGAGCCACCAGCTGACGGGTGATGTCGCTGAAGTTGAAGTAGGCGGGGCCAGTCAGGCAGGGCTTGCCGAGCGCCGCTGGCTCCAGCAGATTGTGGCCGCCCACCTTGACCAGACTGCCGCCAACGAAGGCCACATCGGCCGCCGCCAGCATCAGCGGCAGCTCGCCCATGGTATCGCCGAGATAGACCTTATCCCCGGCACTCAGCGCAGCACCATCAGTGCGCCGCACGCAGCCATAAGGGGCACACAGTTCGGCCACCCGGTCGAACCGCTCGGGGTGGCGCGGCACCAGAATGAGCAGCGCAGCGGGATGGCGTTTGAGCAGCAGATCGAAGGCCGCCAGCACCTGCTCGTCCTCACCCAGATGGGTGCTGGCGGCAATCCAGACCGGCCGATCCGCCCCCAGCTGCTGACGCAGGGCACGCCCTTTGGCCTGCACCTCGTCACCAAACTGGATATCGAACTTGATGGAGCCGGTCACCGCCAGCCGCGAACGATCGATGCCGAGGCGGGCGAAGCGGTCGGCGTCATCCTGATGCTGACAGAGCAGATGGGTCAGCGGTCGGCTCAGGGCGTCGAAGGCGCCGCGGAAACGGGCATAACGCTGGCAGGAACGCTCGGAAAGGCGGGCATTGATAATGGTCACCGGCAGGTGGCGCGCCTCGCAGGCGGCCAGCCAGTTCGGCCACAACTCGGTCTCCATCACCCAGAGCGCGCGCGGCTTGAAGGTGTCGAGAAAGGCCGCCACCGCCCACGGGTAGTCGAGCGGCGCGTAGCGATGCATCACCAGCTCCCCCAGCTTGGCGGCCTGCTCGGCGCCGGTGCGAGTGGTGGTGGTGAGCAGGATCGGCAGATCGGGCCGCTCCGCCTTGAGGGCTCGAATGAGCGGCGTGATGGCCAGCGTCTCCCCCACGCTCACCGCATGGATCCACAGCGGCGCATCCTGTCCGGTGGCGGGCAGCCGCCCGAGATGCTCGGCCCAGCGCTCGCCAAAGCCGGGCTTGCCCTTCTTCGGCTTGTAGAGGGCCAGCAGCGCCAGCGGCAATCCCAGATGGATCAACAAGTTGTAGAGCAGACGGTAGGGCATCTTACTGGCTCTGCTCCAGCTTCTTGCAGGCATCGACCACCTGCTCCGGCGGCAGGTCGATCAGGCACTTGAGATGGCCGAACTTGCAGGTGCGCTTGAAGCAGGGGCGACACTCGATGTCGGTGTGAACGATCTCGACCCGATCTGCCAGCGGCGGGGTGTAGAGCGGCGAGGTGGAGCCATAGACACCCACCAGCGGCCGGTTGAGGGCGGCGGCGATGTGCATCAGGCCGGAGTCGTTGGAGATGACCCGGCTGGCCAGCGCCATCAGATCGATCGCCTCGTGCAAACTGGTCTTGCCCGCCAGCACATGGCAGTTGGGGCGAGTCAGCAGATTGACCCGATCCCGGATGGTGTTGCCGACCGGCACATCCTTGTTGGAGCCGAAGATCCACACCTGCCACCCTTCGTCCAGATGCTGCTGGGCCACCACGGCGTAATGCCCCTCCGGCCAGCGCTTGGCCGGACCAAACTCGGCACCGGGGCAGAGCACCAGCACCGGGCGGGCGCGATCCAGCCCCAGTCGCTCCAGCGCCTTGCTCTGGTTGATCAGGTCGACGTGCAGAGAAGGGTGGGGAATGGTCGGAATATCGGCCCGGCTCTTCATCTGCTCCTTGGGATAGGCGAGCGCCAGATAGCCCTCCACCATCAGCGGGAAGGCGGACTTGTTGCTGCGCAGATCGTTGAGCAGGCCATAGCGGCTCTCGCCCTTCCAGCCGGTACGCACCGGAATGCGGGCAAACCAGGGGATCAGCGCCGACTTCATGGAGTTGGGCTGGACGATGGCCTGATCGTATTTTTCGGCCGCCAGCTGCTTGCCGAGGCGACGGCGCGCCACCAGTTTGAAGTCACCGTGGCCAAGGGGCATGGTGATCGCCTTGTCCACCTCCGGCATCCGCTCCAGCAGGGCGCAGCACCAGGCGGGGGCCATCACATGCAGTTCACTCTCCGGATGGTTGGCCTTGATCGCCTTGTAGAGGCTCTGGGACATCACCATATCACCGACCCAGGAGGGGCCGATCACCAATATTTTCATCACGCGTCTTCTCTCGGGACTGGCCCGGCTGTTAATCATCACTGGGCGAGATTATGCCCCAAGAATGAGTGGATAAATAACAGAAGATCCTCGCGCATCCCCCCATCCGCCTCATTTTTCCAGCGGTGACCCTCTTCCAACCGGGCGAGACGAGACAGGCAACCAGCAGGGAGAAACGGGCAATGGCGGCTCTCTCTTTGGCCCGTTTTTCCGTTAGAATGGCCCATCAATACGCATTCGACCCGCCAGCCGGGCAATAACCGTGAGCCCACATTCGTGAAAAAACCGACTCTGGCTGCCGTTCTGATCGTCAAGAATGAAGCCGACAACCTGCGCAAGTGCCTCGCCTCCCTCGACGGACTGGTGGACGAGATCGTCATTCTGGACTCCGGCAGTCAGGACGAGACCCCGGCCATTGCCGCCGAATTTGGTGCCCGCTTCTTCGTCAACGCCAAGTGGCCGGGCTTTGGCAAACAGCGCCGGCTGGCCCAGTCCCATGTGCAATCCGACTGGGTGCTGTGGCTGGATGCCGACGAGCGGCTCACCCCCGAGCTGAAAACCGCCATCGCCAACGTGATGGCCAATCCGGCCAGCGACACCATCTACTCGCTGCCGCGCCTCTCCTGGGTGTTTGGCCGCTTTATCCGCCACAGCGGCTGGTATCCGGATCGGGTGCTGCGCCTCTATCCCAAGGCGCTCACCAGCTACAACGAGGCGCTGGTGCACGAGAAGGTGGAAGTGCGGGCCAACATGAAGATCGTCAATATTCATGGCGACCTGCTCCACTTCACCTATCGGGATCTGGAGCACTATCTGGTCAAATCCGCCGGTTATGCCCGCGCCTGGGCCGATCAGCGCACCGCCCGCGGCAAGAAGGGCTCCCTCAGTCAGGGGCTGATCCACGCCGTCGGCTGCTTCCTCAAGATGTACCTGCTCAAGGCGGGCTTCCTCGATGGCAAGCAGGGGCTGCTGCTGGCGATCCTCTCCGCCCACTCCACCTTCGTCAAATACGCCGACCTCTGGGTGCGCCAACAGCCGCAGCAGCCGGAATAAGGGCTGTACGCCACCCCACCGCAAATTCGTTAATTCGCCCCTTGTTCCACCGGAACAAGGGGCGAATAGCATGGCGGCAGATCGGGCGGAGCCCTTGCGGGGCTCACAATCGTAATGACGGGTGGCGGCAGGGGTTAGATCGTTCGCTATAAGTTTAATTTATGGATTTTGGTTAAATGACCCAACTCCAGCTTATACCGGCAGGAGCCGCACCAGCGGGGTCCAGAGAGGGCCGTAAAAGGGCTACCGGGACAATGTCCGATCTGCTGGTCTGTCAGCTGCGATCATCACCATACAAAACAGGGCCCCGCGGGGCCCTGTTTGCATTGCTGCATACCTTACTTCTGCCAGAAAGGCGCCGCCCAGCGGGCCATCACCGGCACCATGGTCTTGGGATCGAGCTGGCTCATATCCTCCGGGTGGTCGCTATCCTCCGGCGGGCTGAAGGCGAGGTGACGCCCTTCGCTGTTGAGAGGCTTCCAGCGTAGCGGGGTGGCGGAGCTGCGCATCGGGAAGAAGCCGACGGTCGGCACATCCAGCGCGCCAGCGATATGGAGCGGCCCGGTACTGCCCGCCACGAACAGCGCGGCGTTGGCCAGCACCTGACAGAACATCGGCAGACCGTCGCTGGAGCGGTAGATCCAGCCGTTACCACCGTGGGCCAGCAGCTCCGCCGCCAGCTGTTCGGCCAGCTTCTCCTCACCCGGGCCAGCGGTCAGCACGCACTGCAGCTCGGGGCAAGCCTGATTGAGCTTGATGATGATGCGGGCATACTGCTCGATGGAGAGGTTGTTGGCCGAACCGCCGCTACCGGCGTGCACCATCAGCCAGGGGCGGCTGGCATCCAGCTTGAGCTTGGCTGCCAGCTGCTCGCGCACCTGTTGCAGGGTCTCGTCATCGAACTGCAGGAAGGGGGTCTTGGGCTCCACCACGGCCACCTGCTGATCGGCCAGGAAGCGGCGGATCAGATCCAGGTTGTACTCGGACTCCGGCTTCAGCGAGCGGGAGCGACGCTGCACCAGCCGCTGGTTGTAGAGCACCTGCGCCAGCTTGGTCGCCGGTGCCAGCCGGTAAGGGATGTGCGCCTTCCACACCAGCATGGCGTTGCGGGAGTTGGAGAAGAGGCAGATGGACGCATCGAACGCCGCCGCCTTGATCCGGGCCAGCAGCGCTCGCTGTTGCTCCTTGTCGGCCCGCACACCCGGATCGATGATCACCTCGTCAATCCAGGGGCAGAGCCGGGCCAGCGGCGCCGTGTAGGCCGGAACCAGGGCAGTCACATGACACGCCATGGAGCCTTTGAGCATGGCGAAGCTCGGCCACGCCAGCATGAAGTCACCAATCTTGTCATTGCGAACGACCAGAATACGTTTCATAAAAAATCCCTTTGCTCCCTGTCACCAATGCAAGGAGGCTTGATGCGCGATGGCGTATTCTTGCCTGATGCACTGCTATTCTCAAGCGACGACCTTATAATGCGACCAAATTTCCAGGTTGCAGGACCGCAAAGATGACTACCAGGGTAATTTATCCCGGGACTTTTGATCCCGTTACCAATGGCCACGCCGATCTCATCGGCCGGGCCGCCAAGCTGTTTGACGAGGTGGTGGTCGGTGTCGCCAACAGCCCGAGCAAGCGCCCGCTGTTCGATCTGGCAGAACGTGTCCAGCTGGTACAGCAAGTGACCAGCCAGTTGCCCAACGTCAAGGTGGTGGGCTTCTCCGGCCTGCTGGTCGATTTCGCCAAAGAGCATCAGGCCAACGTGCTGATCCGCGGTTTGCGCGCCGTCTCCGACTTCGAGTACGAGTTCCAGCTGGCCAACATGAACCGCCGCCTGATGCCGGAGCTGGAGAGCGTCTTCCTCACTCCGGCGGAGGAGAACTCCTTTATCTCCTCCACTCTGGTGAAAGAGGTGGCGCTGCACGGTGGCGACATCCGCCAGTTTGTCGACCCCGTGGTGGCGCAGGCCATCGCCGCCAAACAGCAGCAGCGCTAATCCCTCCCTGATTGGCAGAAACGAACAAGGGCTACCCGCGGGTAGCCCTTGTTGTATTGGTCTCGTTGTGAGGACTTCAGCCAGCGTGCCGGTTACTGACGGGCAAACCGCTCGCGCATCCCCTGCACCAGCAGATCGAGCCACTCGTAGCGGCGCCGGTACATGGCCCGCTTCTTGGAGGCGATCTCCTCCAGCGGCTTGCGCGGCTGTGCTTGCAAGGCGACGAAGTTGGCGTCCACATCCCGGGCATCGAACTCCTGCCACAGCTCGTCATAATCGGCCTGCAGGTTGGCTTTCTGCTTGCTGCTGTAGCGCTTGGCCTGGAACACGTGGGCCCGCTTGCGCACCGCCAGCACCTCTGCCGCCCCCATGCTCTGTGCCAGTTGCAGCACCAGTTGCACCAGCAGAGATTTGGGCCGCAGGCCGTGCCCCTCTTTGGTCAGCTCGCGCACCCGATCCTGGGCATTGTCGACCGCAGGCTCCGGCCCCTGCATGGAGCCGATCATCAGAATCAAACGCTCCGCACTGCCCGCCAGCGAGAAGGCGCAGCTGTAGAGGCGCTGCCCCTCGCCGTTGACGATGGAGAGTGCCAGCTCGGCCTCGCGGCGGAAGGTGCCGTCATGGCGCAGCAGGATCCGGCAGCCGCTCTGGGGATAGTGCCCCAGCTCAATCCCCTCGCCCAGATAGAGCGGGTCGATCAGCAGCGGGTAGCACTCCAGCAGCAACCGATAGTGATTTTCCATCATCTCGGCCCGTTGGCGAGCGCTGGCACTGGCGAAGCGGTAGGGACGCATCGGCTTGTCGAGCAGTTCGGGGTAAAGGGCAGGCAGCGCCTTGAGCGACTCGCACTGAAACAGGCTGAAGACCCGGCTCAGCGACTTGCGATAGAGCAGGCTGCGCAGCACGAACTTGCCGCGATTGAAGGTCTGGCGCTCGCATCCCTCGGGGTAGAGGAAGCGGGCCATGCTTTTGGCGCAATAGCGCTCTTGCCGGGATAGGAGTTCCCAGTCTATTGATTTAACTGTCATTTTTATTTCTCAAACCGCCTGAACGGTCGGGATATTAGTGACAGCTGTGCAAATCTTCAACAGCGTGGCAATACGCTGTTACAACTTCCCCCGGATCGGGGCAAAAAGTGCGCTCAGCGCTGGCAATGAGTGCAAAAAACCGTGGTGCGCTGCCCCATTCTTATCTCGGTCAGCGGAGTGTGACAGTGGAAACAGGGCTGGCCACCACGGCCATAGACCTGCAACTGCTGCACGAAATAGCCCGGCTTGCCATCGGCACTGGTGAAATCCTTGAGGGTGGTGCCCCCCTGACGGATGGCCTCGGCCAACACTCGCTTGATCTCGGCCACCAGGGTTCCCAGCCGCTCACCACTGATGTTGCCCGCCGCCCGTTTGGGGTGAATGCCAGCGGCATAGAGCGCCTCGTTGGCGTAGATGTTGCCCACCCCGACCACCACCTGATTGTCCATCAGGAACTGCTTGATGGCGGTGCTGCGCCCCTTGGCGCGATCGCGCAGGTAATCGCCATTGAAGGCATCGGTGAGCGGCTCCGGCCCCAGCTTGGCCAGCAGCGCGTGGGCTTCGGCCGGTTCACGGGTCCAGAGCAGGGCGCCGAAACGGCGCGGATCGTTGAGCCGCAGCAGCTTGCCATTCTCCAGCTCGATATCCACGTGGTCATGCTTCTCGGCCGGGGTGCCAATATCCAGCACCCGCAAACTGCCGGACATCCCCAGATGGAGGATGGCGGTGCCGAAATCGGTCTCCAGCAGCAGGTATTTGGCGCGGCGGCGCACCCGATGGATGGTGAGGTCCACCAGCTCCTGAATTTCACCGGGGATCGGCCAGCGCAGGCGGCCATCCCGCACCACCACCCTGGTGACCTTGATGCCGGTAAGCCAGGGGGAGATCCCCTGACGGCTGACTTCAACTTCTGGCAATTCAGGCATTGGAACCTCGCAAGGAAAAGGAGCTCAGGGAGCAGGACGCAGCAGATCGCGATACTGTTCGGCAGTGAGGGAGAGCCAGAGGCCGGACGGCAGCTGGGCGCCATATTGACCGCTGTTCTGATAGAGGCCGATCTCGACCGGATCGTTCTGGCCGGCAATCCACACCTTGATGGTCACCGGTGTACCGCGTACCGCCTCGCCGGGGGGCAGCAACCAGCTCTGCCAGCGCGCCAGACGGGCATCCAGCTGAGCACTGTCGAATCCCAGATCCGGCCCGCTGCGCCAGCCCTGACCGATCCGCTCGATCTGCCAGCTCGGCCCCTGCCAGGTGAGCACCACAGCTGCATCCGGCAGCAAGGGGCGAGCCCGCTTGGCGCTGTTCTCCTGCTGGGCAGTCTCCATACGATGCAACAGGGTGATCACGATCAGCACCACCACGATGATCACGTTATTCCAGCCTTTGCGGCTCAATTTGAACATGGCAAGCCTCCCTTTGAACCGGCAGTGTACTGAATTCGACGCATAAAAAAACCCGGCACGAAGCCGGGTTTTTGGGAATGCAGCATCAAGTAATTACTTGATTTTGCCTTCCTTGTAGATCACATGCTGACGAACAACGGGATCAAACTTTTTGATCTCCATTTTTTCGGGCATGGTGCGCTTGTTTTTGGTAGTGGTATAGAAGTGACCAGTACCGGCGCTGGAGTTCAGGCGAATTTTCTCGCGAATACCTTTAGCCATGATCTAATTCCTTATACCTTAACACCGCTGGCGCGCAGTTCAGCCAGAACCACTTCAACGCCACGCTTGTCGATGATACGCATGCCTTTTGCGGATACGCGCAGACTTACGAAGCGTTTTTCACTCTCAACCCAGAAACGGTGAGTGTGCAGGTTCGGCAGGAAACGACGCTTGGTAGCGTTGTTAGCGTGCGAACGGTTGTTACCAACTGCCGGGCGCTTGCCGGTTACTTGGCATACTCTAGACATGTCAGTCTCTCCAAATCTTACTTCATTGCTCGAGCAAATATCTGCCCCGCTGGCCTTCGATTGCGGGGCAAACAGAAGGCGGCATTTTATACAGCATCCGTGATCAAAGATCAACTAATACGGTGCCAGAGCGCAGTCATAACCAACCACGCTCGGCAAAAGAAACCGTGATGCCGTCACCGATCACCAAGTGATCCAGCACTCTGATATCGATCAGGGCCAAGGCGGCCGTGATCCGATCCGTGATCTGGCGGTCGGCCCTACTGGGCTCGGCGACGCCGGACGGGTGATTATGCGCCAGAATCACAGCGGCTGCATTATGTTTGAGCGCGATCTGCACGATTTCTCTTGGCCAGACGCTTGCCGAGTCGATTGTGCCGAAAAAAAGCTCAACAAATTGAATGACTCTGTGCTGATTGTCGAGCAACAGCAGGGCAAACACCTCGCGCGGCCGATCCCGTAGCTGGGCCTGCAGATAGTCCCGGGTCAACTGGGGCGAGGTGAGCGCATCACCCCGTTGCAGCTGCTCGGCCAAATGGCGTCTGGCCATCTCCAGCACCGCCTGCAACTGGGCATATTTGGCCGGGCCAAGGCCGTGCGCCTCGCAGAATCCCTGTTGATCCGCCCCCAGCAAGCTGCGCAAAGAGCCGAATTGATTCAACAGCTTGCGTGAAAGATCCACCGCACTCAGGCCATTGACACCGGTGCGCAAAAAGATGGCGAGCAGTTCGGCATCGGAGAGCGCCGCGGGGCCCTGACGCAACAGCTTCTCTCTGGGTCGTTCATCTTCCGGCCACTCTTTGATGCTCATTTGTCTCTCCCTCATCCCTGTTGAGAAAAAACATAGCAAAAAATTGCGCGCGCCCGACCACACCCCTTGATGCCAACCCCTGTCGTCATCCATTGCCTGTGGTATCTTAGCCGACCAGTCAGAATGAGCCGGATAGAGAAACAGCAGATGAGATTGGCCGATAAACGCATCCTGTTGGGTGTCAGTGGCGGGATCGCCGCCTACAAGAGTGCCGAGCTGGTACGCCGCCTGAAAGATCAGGGGGCCGAAGTGCGAGTGGTGATGACCCGCTCCGCCAAGGAGTTCATCACCCCGCTGACCCTGCAGGCGGTCTCCGGTCATCCGGTGGCCTACAGCCTGCTGGATCCCTCTGCCGAAGCGGGCATGGGCCATATCGAGCTGGCCAAGTGGGCCGATCTGGTACTGATCGCCCCCGCCAGCGCCAACCTGATGGCCCGCATGGCCGCCGGCATGGCCGATGAACTGCTGACCACCCTCTGTCTGGCAACCCCGGCGCCCATCACGCTGGCGCCCGCCATGAACCAGCAGATGTATCTCAACGCTGCGACCCAGGCCAACCTCAAGACCCTGGCCAGCCGCGGCATTCTGCTGTGGGGGCCGGATGCCGGCAGCCAGGCCTGTGGCGACGTGGGCCCGGGCCGGATGCTGGATCCCCTCGAACTGGTGGACCGCTGCTGTCAGCAACTGGCTGCCGAGCCGTTGCTGGCGGGCGTCAAGCTGCTGCTGACCGCAGGTCCAACCCGCGAGGCGCTGGATCCGGTGCGCTACATCAGCAACCACAGCTCCGGCAAGATGGGCTATGCCATCGCCCGCGCCGCCCGTGAGGCGGGTGCAGAGGTGACGCTGGTGAGCGGGCCAGTGGCACTGGCGACGCCTGCTGGCGTTACCCGTGTCGATGTGGAGAGTGCCGAGCAGATGCATCAGGCGGTGATGAGCCGGGTCGGCGAGTGCGACCTCTTCATCGGCTGCGCGGCGGTGGCCGACTATCGCCCCGAGCAGGTAGCCAGCCAGAAGATCAAGAAGACCGGCGACAACGACCAGATGGTGGTGAAGCTGGTGAAGAACCCCGACATCATCGCTGCCGTCGGCGCCCTTTCAGACAAACCCTTCACCGTCGGATTTGCCGCCGAAACCGTGGATGTGGAACAATACGCCCTCGACAAGTTGCAGCGTAAGCGGCTGGACATGATCGCCGCCAACGATGTGTCCCGCGAGGGGCAGGGCTTCAACGCCGATGACAACGCCCTGACCGTGTTCTGGCAAGGGGGCCAAGCGCCTCTGCCGCTGGCCGACAAGCTGACGCTGGCCCGTCATCTGGTTGCCCTGATTGCGAGCCACTACCGGCGCTGAGCGTCCCGATAACGCAAGACTCATGACGCCCCGCCTTGCCGTGCAAGAGAGGCGCCGACACAAGTTCCAACTGAAAAAACGATTCATGACAACACAAATTGAACTGAAGATTCTGGATGCCCGTATCGGTACCGAGTACCCGCTGCCCGCCTACGCCACACCGGGCTCTGCCGGTATGGATCTGCGCGCCCTGCTGGATGCACCGCTGACCCTGGCTCCGGGTGATACCACGCTAGTGCCAACCGGTCTGGCCATTCACATTCAGGATCCGGCTCTGTGTGCCACCATTCTGCCCCGCTCCGGCCTCGGCCATAAGCACGGCATCGTGCTGGGCAACCTGGTCGGCCTCATCGATTCCGACTACCAGGGCCAGCTGATGGTTTCGGTCTGGAACCGCGGCAAAGATGAGTTCACCATGCAACCTGGCGAGCGCATCGCCCAACTGGTGATCATGCCGGTCGTTCAGGCCAGCTTCCAACTGGTCGATGAGTTCAATCAGAGCGAACGGGGTGAAGGCGGTTTTGGTTCTTCTGGTCGCCAATAACAGACCACACCTGCCCGATGGGCGGTGCTTAATAACAGAATCAAGCCATTGTTTTTTTAGGGGAATCCATGGCAAGCAGTAATCAGAAACCGAGTCGGCGTGATCAGATCCTGCAAGCGCTCGCCCATATGCTGGAAACCAGTCCGGGTCAGCGCATCACCACGGCCCGTCTGGCGGCCGAGGTCGGCGTCTCTGAAGCAGCCCTCTATCGACATTTTCCCAGCAAGGCGCGGATGTTCGAGGGGCTGATCGACTTTATCGAGGATTCCCTGCTGTCACGGGTCAATCTGATCATGGATGAAGAGAAGGACACCATGGCGCGCTGCCACCACATCCTGCAGCTGCTGCTGGTGTTTGCCGAGCGCAATCCCGGCATCACCCGCATCCTCAACGGCGATGCCCTGCTGGGTGAGCACGATCGACTGCGGGATCGCATCAGCATCCTGTTCGACAAGCTGGAGACCCAGATCAAGCAGGTACTGCGTGAGAAGCGGCTGCGCGAAGGGCAGGGCTTCCAGCTCGACGAGACCATGCTGGCCAATCTGCTGCTGGCCTACACCGAAGGTCGCATCAGTCAGTTTGTTCGCTCCGAGTTCAAGCTCAAACCCACCGCCGGTTTCGAGGATCAGTGGCAATTTATCCGCAGCCAGTTGCTGCAGAGCTGATGGTTTTTTCGCATCATTCAGCACAAAAGAAGGGAGGCCAAGGCCTCCCTTCTTTTTTGTGTCAGCTTTTTATGGCAGAAAAGAAGTACCAGATGCGACCCGGACTGTCGCGCTGCGGTGTTAGATTCATCCACCATAAACCTTTTAAAACCTGACAGGACATCCTATGGAACCCGAAATCATTACCGAAGCGCAGACCTGGCTGGTCAATAATCAGGGGCTGCTGATCGAATACGGCGTCAATATCGCCGCCGCCCTGCTGACCCTGCTGGTCGGCTATATCGCCGCCAACCTGCTCAGCGGTGGCGTGGTCAAGGTGATGCAGACCCGCAAGCTGGACACCACCGTCACTCACTTCGTCGGCAGCATCCTCAAGTACGCCATTCTGGTGTTCGTGGTGATCGCCGCACTGGGCCGGGTCGGGGTGCAAACCGCCTCCTTCGTCGCCATTATCGGTGCCGCCGGTCTGGCCATCGGTCTGGCGTTGCAGGGCTCGCTCTCCAACTTTGCCGCCGGCTTCCTGCTGATCATCTTCCGCCCCATCAAGGCGGGCGAGTTTATCGAAGTGGCTGGCACTGCGGGTGTGGTGCAGTCCGTTCAGCTCTTTACCACCACCCTCACCTCCGGTGACAACAAGATGGTGGTAGTCCCGAACTCCGCCATCCTCAACGGCACCATCGTCAACTACTCACGCATGGATACCCGCCGCGTCGACATGACCTTCGGCATCGGCTACGGCTCCGACCTGCGCAAGGCCAAGCAGATCCTCGAGCGTCTGGTGAACGAAGAGCCGCGCATCCTGAAAGATCCGGCCGTCACCATCGCCGTCGCCGCGCTGGCCGACTCCTCGGTCAATATCGTGGTGCGCCCGTGGGTCAAGACCGGCGATTACTGGGGTGTCTGGTTCGACTTCCACGAGAAGGTGAAACTGACCTTTGATGCCGAAGGCGTCGAGATCCCCTTCCCGCAGATGGTGATGCACATGCAAAAACCGCAGGCGTGATCGCGGTTCTGCTGCAACAGACAATGCCAGCCTTCGGGCTGGCATTGTCGTTTCTGGCCCCGCCCCATGGCCGTTTCGATGCATAACCAAGCCAACCGGATGAAAACAATTTCAGGCCATCGGGGTGGCCCCAATCATGAGCAAGCGCAAGATCCGCCTTGCTTTCGTGACACATAATCCCAATGTTCTGGTTGTATGCTCCCGACAGTGACCCATTGCGGTAAAAGACAATCGGTAAAAATCTGTTACACGGGCCGCCCGATCGGCTCGCTATAATGCTCGGATAATAAGGTTTGGCGGGACCTTGCCTGCAAGGTTCAAACACAACTTGGCATTTCAGGAATCCTATGAAAAATATCAATCCAACCCAAACCCAGGCCTGGCAGGCACTGGAAGCCCACTTTGCAGCAAACAAAGAGACCCGACTCAAGGATCTGTTCGCGCAGGACCCGAAGCGCTTTGACAAGTTTTCCCTCACCTTCGGCGGCGACATCCTGGTTGATTACTCGAAGAACCTGATCACCGAAGAAACCCTCAAGTTGCTGGTTGATCTGGCCAAAGAGACCGATCTTCGCAGCGCGATCGACGCCATGTTCAATGGCGACAAGATCAACATGACCGAGGGTCGCTCCGTACTGCACGTGGCCCTGCGCAACCGCTCCGACCGCCCCATCGAGTGCGACGGCAAGGATGTGATGCCGGAAGTGAATGCCGTACTGGCCAAGATGAAGGGCTTCTGCGAGAAGATCATCTCCGGCGAGTGGAAAGGCTACACCGGCAAAGCGATCCAGCACGTGGTCAACATCGGTATCGGTGGCTCTGACCTGGGTCCGGTGATGATCACCGAGGCGCTGCGCCCCTACAAAAACCACCTGCAGATGCACTTCGTCTCCAACGTCGACGGCACCCACATCGCCGAGACCCTGAAGAAGATCGATCCGGAAACCACCCTGTTCCTGGTGGCCTCCAAGACCTTCACCACCCAGGAGACCATGACCAACGCCCTGACCGCCCGCGACTGGTTCATCAATATCGCCGGTGACAAGGCCCACGTTGCCAAGCACTTCGCTGCCCTCTCCACCAACGGCAAGGCCGTGGCCGAGTTCGGCATCGACACCGACAACATGTTCGAGTTCTGGGACTGGGTTGGCGGCCGCTACTCCTCCTGGTCTGCCATCGGCATGCCCATCGCCCTCTCCGTCGGTTTCGAAAACTTCGAAGCCCTGCTTCAAGGCGCCTTCGAGATGGACATGCACTTCGCCACCGCCTCCTATGAGCAGAACGTGCCGGTACTGCTGGCGCTGATTGGCCTGTGGTACAACAACTTCTACGGTGCCGAGTCCGAAGCCATTCTGCCGTACGACCAGTACATGCACCGCTTCCCTGCCTACTTCCAGCAGGGCAACATGGAATCCAATGGCAAGTATGTGGATCGCAACGGCAAGCCGGTTGACTACCAGACTGGCCCCATCATCTGGGGTGAGCCGGGCACCAACGGCCAGCACGCCTTCTACCAGCTGATCCACCAGGGCACCAAGCTGATCCCCTGTGACTTCCTGGCACCAGCCATCAGCCACAACCCGATCGGTGACCACCACCCGAAACTGCTGGCCAACTTCTTCGCCCAGACCGAGGCGCTGGCCTTCGGCAAGAGCAAAGAGCAGGTCGAAGCCGAGTTCCTGGCGGCTGGCAAGACTCTGGAGCAGGTCAAGGATCTGGTGCCGTTCAAGGTGTTCGAAGGCAACCGCCCGACCAACTCCATCCTGTTCAAGAGCCTGACCCCGAAAACCCTGGGTGCCCTGATCGCCATGTACGAGCACAAGATCTTCGTACAGGGCGCAATCTGGAACATCTTCAGCTTCGACCAGTGGGGCGTGGAGCTGGGCAAACAGCTGGCCAACAAGATCCTGCCGGAGCTCAACACCACCGAGGCTGTCACCAGTCACGACTGCTCCACCAACGGTCTGATCAACACCTGGAAAGCGTGGAAAGCCTGATTTATCCGGCCTTTCTGAATGCAAAAGCCCCGCTCGATGAGCGGGGCTTTTTTATGGCTGTCGGGCTGGTTTTTCTGGCTGGCCGGTCGGGTGTCCAGTCCGATCGGCGACGGGGATCGTCATCCCCGCCCCTTCATCATCCAGCCCGATGCTGGCTTAACCGCCAACAGCGATACGTTTCATGTCCTTCATGT